>DASQXU010000067.1:0-3482 GCA_035639555.1 Thermoleophilaceae bacterium | reverse complement strand
CTCAAGGATCCCGGGGTGGAGCTGGGTCCGGAGACCGAGGCGCTCCTGTTCGCGGCCGCCCGCGCCGAGCTGGTGGCGCGCGTCATCCGCCCCGCCCTCGAGGACGGCCGCGTCGTGGTCTGCGACCGCTTCGTCGACTCGTCGCTCGCCTACCAGGGTGGTGCGCGCGGGTTGGGGATCGCCGAGGTGGAGCGGATCAACCTGTTCGGCACCGGGGGCCTCCTGCCCGACCTCACGATCCTGCTCGAGATCGAGCCGGCGGTCGCGGCCGAGCGGGCCGGGGCGCCCGACCGCATCGAGGACGAGGGGAGCGCGCTCCAGCTCCGGGTGCTCGAGGCCTACGAGGAGCTCGCCGCCGCCGATCCGGAGCGCTTCCGGCGGGTCGACGCCGATCGCCCGCCGGAGGAGGTGCACTCCGACGTGGTGACCCTCGTGGAGCAGGCGCGACTCGCCGTGGCGGGGCGGCGGTGAGCGGCGCGCTCGCCGGCACCGAGCACCATCCGCAGGCGCGAATGGTCCTTGCGACCGCGCTCGGCGGCGCCCCCTCGCACGCCTATCTGTTCCACGGCCCCGCGGGGGTCGGCAAGCGAACGGCTGCCCGCGCCTTTGCCGCCGAGCTCCTGGCCGAGGGAGCGCCCGACCCGGGCGACGCCCGCCGCCGGGTCCTCGCGGGCACGCATCCCGACCTGACCTGGGTGCGACCTAGCGGCGCCCACGTGATGCGGACGCAGGACGTGGACGAGCCGGTGATCGCGGCGGCCTCCAGGACCCCGTTCGAGGCGCGGCGGCGCGTGTTCGTGCTCGAGCGGGTGGACACGATGAACGACGAGGTGGCGAACCGGATGCTGAAGACCCTCGAGGAGCCGGCGCCGTTCGTGCACCTCCTGCTGCTGACCGAGGCGCTCGGGCGGGTGCTCGACACCGTGGTCTCGCGCTGCCAGCTCGTCCGCTTTGACCCGCTGCCACCGGGTCGCATCGCCAAGCTGCTGCGAGCCGACGGGGTCGACCCGGAGCGCGCGCGGGCATGCGCCCGGCTGGCGCTCGGTAGCGCGTCGCGGGCGCGCTTTCTCGCCTCGGCCGAGGGGGAAGCGCTCCGCGCCGACGCCGAGCGCGTCGTGGAGGCGGCGCTGGGGGGCGGTCCGCGTGGGGCCGACGAACCGGAGCCATGGCGGCCGCTGCTCGACCGGGCCGAGCGCCGACGTGCCGAAGCCGAGAAGGCGGCGGAGCGCGAGCGCGGTCGGCTGATGGAGCTCGCCCCGAAGGGGCGCGACTCGCGGGCGCTCGAGCGCGAGCTCGAGGAGGCCGCCCGCCGCGACGCCCGGCGGGCCCGCACCGAGGTGCTCGACCTCGGCCTCACCCTCGCCGGACTGGCGTTCCGTGATCTGGTCTGCCTCGCCGAGGGGGCCGAGGACGCGGTCCTAGCCCCTGACCGAGCCGCCTCACTTGCCGCCAGCGCCCGCGGGCGCGATCCGCGCCGCCTTCGTCAGGCGGCCGAGCGCTGCGAGGAGGCGCGGCTGTCGCTTGAGCTCAACGTCACCGAGGACCTGGCGCTCACCGCGCTCGGCTTCCGGCTTGCGGAGCTGGCCGGGACTCCGGCCTAGGGTCCGTCACCCCGCGCCGCTACAGGGTCGGCTTGGCAACCAGGTGGTAGAAGCAAATGGCGAGAGCGGCCGTGGTCACGCCCCAGAGCACCGCCCAGCCGGCGCGCTCGTGTGGCTTCATCTGCGGCCGAGCCACGCCGAAGATCACTGCCAGCTCGAAGACCACGCAGGCGGCCACGAACACGCCCACCGACCACAGCCCGGTGATCGCCATGAGGATGTACAGCGGGACCTGCGTTCCGGCCACGGCGCCCCCCGCGGAAAGCACCATCACGAAGTACTCGTTGTAGGTGTCCCGGTAGATCGGCACCCGGGGGTCGAGCGCCCTGAAGAACCTATTCCCCGTGCGTCGCTCGGCCACGGGGGCGACGATATCCAAACGCGCGGGCACCTCCAACACCGCCCACGCACCGCGCCGCCAGACGACCCGATTCGGCGCAACGCGCCGGTCGACCGCGACCACCCGCCCCCGCCGATCGAACCAGAAGAGGTCGAGCGGGAACCGCATTCCAAAGGTGTGGATGCAGCGGCAGCGCGGGATCAGAAGCGCGTGCCCCGGAGGCGCGCGCCGAAGCGAAAGCCCCAGGAGCCGGCTCCGAAACGACCTCGCAATGACCACCTCCACGCCCCCCTAAGGGCACCCGGCCGCAGGCTCGCCCCGGGCTAGACTCACGCAGTCCGCCGACGTAGCTCAGTTGGCCAGAGCACCGCTCTCGTAAAGCGGGGGTCGTGGGTTCGAATCCCACCGTCGGCTCTCCTATCGAGGGCATGCAATCGCCCGTTTCTCCCGTCGGGGGCCACGGGCGGAGCGACCGGGGACGAGGGGCCGCGTCGAAACTAAAGTGCGCGCCGGCAGCCCGGGTTAAGTTTGCATCGCTGCGAGCCCGGCCTGGGCGACCTCCATGTCCTCCTTGTAGTGGCCGCCGCTGACCCCGAGCCCGCCGATGACCGCGTCCTGGGTCTTTAGGGGATAGCCGCCGCCGAACACGACGAGCCGCTCGATGCCGACCGGAGCACCCATGGCCAGGGGCGCGTCGTCTTTGATGAAGTCGAACCAGTCGTGGGTGGAGAGCCCGAAGCCCGCCGCCGTGTAGGCCTTGTCCTGGGCGATCTTGACCGCCAGCAGCGGCGCGCCGTCCATCCGGCTGAAAGCCTTCAGCACGCCGCTCTCATCGACGACGGCAATGGCCATCGGCTGCCCGATCTCCGCCGCCTTGGCCTCGGCGGCGGTGATCAGGCGGTGCGCCAGCTCGGTGGAGACCGTCTGCTTGCTGAATGTGTCCACTGCCATGGCTCCCTCCTCGCGGGGATTGCCGACTCGTTCCGTTCCGCCCACAAGGGCCTGCTCAACCTAGCTCCCGGAGGTCTCGGCCGCCCGTCGCCTTCGACCGCTCGGATCTCCCCGACGTCAGGCCCTCCGACACGAGCCGTGCTCGGAAGGCGGAGAGGTCGTCGGGTAGAGGGAAAGCGCAGTGCCTGCTCGGCTCGATCGAGGGAGCGCTCGCCTTGGCAAGCATCAGCTGGGCGACGCCTGCCTTCTGAGGCCGGCCCAGTCGAGGCGCGCCTCGTGCTTGTGGGTTGCCGAAGAGCCGAGCCGCTCGTAGAAAGCGATGGATCTCCCAGGTCGGAGACGTGGACGAAAGGGATCAGGTCGCTGACGCGATCAGCGACCATCGAGCCGTCCCCTGAGGGGTCGTCGCGTTTGGACGGCACGGCTAGCGGGGCTGCGAGAAGGCCAGCCGCGTCTGCCCTACCGGAACGACTCGGACTCGCTCTCTCCGCCGCCGGACTCGCGGCCCGACTCGTCGCCGTAGCCGCCGCCCGGCTCCTGGCCCCCGCCCGACTCGTCGCCGTAGCCGCCGCCCGGCTCCTGGCCCCCGC
>DASQXU010000066.1:0-4431 GCA_035639555.1 Thermoleophilaceae bacterium | reverse complement strand
GGGGCGGATGCCGGCGGCTCGGATCGGCGGCGCGGCGCCGGCCTGGGGTGCCGTCGAGGCGTTCACGCGTTCCCTCGCGCTCGAGGTCGGACCGGCCGGCGTCCGCGTGGTCTGCCTGCGTTCCCACGCCGTCCCCGAGACCCCCCTCATCGAGGCGAACGTCGAGACAGCAGCGACCGCGGCCGGCATCACCGCCGGGCAGTTCCAGGCGGCGCTCGAGCAGAGCACGCTGCTCAAGCGGCTCCCCACGCTCGCCGAAGTCGCCGACACCGCCGCGTTCGTCGCCTCCGACCGCGCCGGTGCCATGACCGCAACCGTTGCCAACCTCAGTGCCGGCAGCATCACCGACTGATGAGTTAGACAGGCTGGATCGCCGGGGCGCCCCCGATTCCTGGAGCAAGCGGATCGCGACCGGCCGCCGTCCCCGAGGTCGGGGTGAGGATGCGATCGCGGTCCGGAGGCCCTTGAGGTCATGCGCCGCGGCGCGGCGGCTGATAGGGGCGCGGGTCGTTGCCCTCGCTGGCCAAGGTGTAATCGCCGACCATCTCCCCATCGGGCGTGGCGATCAGCAGTTGCTCGGCCAGCGGGTTGAGCCGACGGAGCCGACCGCCGCGCAACACGAGACGTGGACGAGCAGCTCCTAGCTCCTCTTGGTCGCCGTCGCTGGATCGCTTGACCCTCGTCCGTCGCCGATAGCGCTTGCCGTCGAGGCCGCTTATCTGCACGACGTCGGGGTCGCGGTCCGCCCGGCGGCGCAGTTCCTCATAGCCGACATGGCGGAGCTCATGGACTCGCGCGGCCACCAAGAGCTCTGCGTCGCCGCGGCCCTCGCGACGCCGCTTCGACCAGAACCCTCTGTCCTCGGTCATGGCGTTCCGTTCCGGGGGGCTGCCGCCCCCCGCGGTCTCGATCTCCTGGTAAGTCCTCTCCGTCCAGAGTGTTGCTCTCAATCCGGGCCAGTCCAACTCCTCCAGCCCCCCTCCAACCCACCCGCTCAAGCGAGTCCCAGCCGTGGCCCTCCATTCGACGCGAGCAAGGATCGGCCGCTACCCCTCTACCGCGGCTACGCGGAGGACTATCTTCCCGCGGCGGCCGCGCTCGAGTGTTCGCTCGAAGGCGGCCCTGGCGTCGGCCAGAGGGAAGGTCTTGTCGATGGTCGGCCGCAGGTCGCCGCCGTCGGCAAGCGTCGCAAGCTCGGTCAACTGCCCGCGGTTCGGCTCGACGACGAAGTAGATCCGGTCGATCTGACGTTGCGGATCGATCGGAGGCGGTTCGGTCGCGATCGAGACGAGCCTGGCACCCGCGCGCAGGACTGCCGGCGAGCGCTCGAGTCGCTCGCCGCCGACCGTGTCGAACACCAGATCGACCGGGTTGACCACGTCCTCGAAGCGGGAGACCGAGTGGTCGATGACCTCGTCGGCGCCGAGCTCGTGTGCCGCCACAACGTTCTCAGCGGAGGCAGTGCCGAGCACGTGGCGCTTCGGGTGCGCGCGAGCTGGACGGCGAAGGCCCCCACCCCGCCGGCGGCGCCATGGATCAGCACGCGCTCTCCCTCTGAGAGCCGACCGTGGTCGAAGAGGCCCTGCCAGGCACTCAGGCCGGCCAGCGGTATCGCCGCGCTCTCGAGGTGGTCGAGCGCGCGCGGTTTCGGCGCGAGGATCTCACCGCGGACGAGCACGTAGTCGGCGGCCGCGCCGTCCCGGTGGAAGTCGCTGAGGCCGTACACGGCCTCGCCCGCCTCGACTCGCTCCACGCGAGCACCAACGCCGGCCACCACGCCAGAGAACTCGTACGACGGCGTCGCCGGGAGCCGGTCCTCGGGCCAGTCGAGCTCGTCGCGCGTGATCGCCGCCGCGTGGACCCGCACGAGGACCTCGCCGGGACCGGGCCGCGGCGTGGCGATCCGTTCGTAGATCAGCGATGCCGGGTCGCCGGGCGCGTGCAACCGCACGGCACGCATGTGAGCGTCGATCAACGGACTAGCCTCCGCACCCGGTGCAGACTCTCACGCTTGCTCCCCGCGGGCCGTTCAGCCTCGAGCTCGCGGCGGGCTTCGGCTTCGGGCCCGAGGCGGGGCGGCCGCGGCCGACCGAGGCGCTGCTGCGGCTGGCCTTCTGCCGCGACGACCTGCGCGGACACGCGGGCCTTGTGCTGCGGCAGGACGACGAGGGCGTCGTCCGCGGCGAGCTCCACGGCGACGGAGACCCGACCGAGGTCGAGCGCCAAGTCGCCCGCATCCTCTCGCTCGACCACGACGGCGAGGCCTGGCTCGAGGTCGGCGAGCGCGACCACGTGATCGGGCAGCTCCAGCGCCGCCATCATGGCCTGCGGCCGGTGCTCTTCCACTCGCCGTATGAGGCGGCTGCGTGGGCCATCATCTCCGCGCGACGACCGGCCCGCCAGGCGGCGGTCACCCGCTCGCTCATCGCCGGGCATCTGGGGCGCACATTCGAGCTCGAGGGCGAGCCCCTGGCGGCCTTCCCGACGCCGCGGCGACTGCTCGACGTCGAGCCGATGGACGGTCTGCCAGCGGTCAAGGCGCAACGCCTGCGGGTGATCGCCCATGCCGCGCTCGAGGGACGTCTCGATCCCGGCCGCCTGCGCCAGCTCGACCCGGACGCCGCGCTGACAGAGCTGCAGGAACTGCCCGGCATCGGTCCGTTCTACTCGATGCTCGTTCTGGTGCGGGCTAGCGGGCACGCTGACTTGCTACCCGAGGGCGAGCGCCGTCTGCTCGCGGCCGTCGCGCGCTTCTATGGCTTCGATCAACCTCCCTCGCCCGAGCGCTTCAGCGCGATCGCCGAGGCGTGGCGGCCCTTCCGCACCTGGGCGAGCGTGCTGCTCCGCTACGCGGGCGCGCAAGAGAGGCGAGGCGCGAGTTAGTCGCCAGCTGCGACCGGCTCGGGAAGCTCGACCAGGCGACCCAGCAAGTTCACGGCCTCCGAGGAGGAGACCTCCGAGAAGAACTCGGCGTCGACGGCCTCGACTACGTCGATCGCCCGTGGCGCGAGCTGCTTCCCGCGGCGCGTGACCCGCAGCCGCCGCGCGCGCGTATCGACTTGGTCCACCTCGCGCTCGACCAGATGCTTTTGCTCGAGGGTGCGAATCACCTGCGAGGTCATCTTGATGTCCGTGCCGGCCTGCTCGGCCAACCGGACCTGGGTCGGCCGCTCCCCCTGCTCGTTCAGCCACCAGGTGCAGGCCAGCAGCACGAACTGGACGTGCGTGAGGTCGAGGGGCCGAAGCGCCGCCGCGACGCCACGCTGCCAGCGCAGCGTGGCGTGCCAGAGGAGGAACCCGGGGCTCTCGGTCGGGTGGAGCGCCATCACCGCTCTGCGCGCTCGACCAGCGCCGCGAGCGTCTCCGGGAAGTCGCCGCTGATCTGCGGGCCGAGCTCGGGGCCGACGCGGTCCGCCGCCGGCCCGGAGATCTCCATCCGGTAGACGACCCGGTTGCGCTCGCTGTCGAGCGGGTCGACGCGGTGGAGCGTGCGAACGACGACGTCCCCCAGGTCCGCCTCGTCGACGAACCGCTCGGGTTCGACGGCCTCCGCGATCCGGAGCTCGACGGGCTCCTGGCCGGCCGGGATCATCGTGACCCTGCTCCCGGTGGCAAACGGGCCCGAGAGCTCGATGCGCTCGATGTCGGCGATCCACTCGGGCCAGCCGCTCACATCAGACCAGAGACGCCAGACGGCTTCGGCCGAGGCCGTCGTCTCGATGCTGTGCTCAGTGGTCCACATGCGCTTCTCCTTTCGAGAATCCAGTTCCCTGCACTCGCCCGGCGGGCTTATCGCGACCCGAACGACGAACCGAGGGCGATCGCTCGCCGGTGGGTCCCCAGCGGCCGGCGCGAGACCGCGCCCCGCCGCAGCTGTCCCGCTCGGACGGCGAGGAGCTCGACGAGCTGCGCAGTGGGCCGAAAGGGGTCGCCGATCGCGGCGCCGGTGGCGACCTCGATCGCGGCTCGGGGCTCGTGGCTCACTTCGGCGGTTAGCACGTCGCCCGACGGGTGGGTGCGGAGTCGAGTGCCGCGAGGCGCTCGAGCGCGGCGGGGTCGTCCGGGCCGCTACGGCGGATTGCGAGGCTTGGCTCTTGGCTCGACATGGGCTCCACTCCTCTCTAAAAAGTCTCTGGAGAGATCATCTGTCCGTAGACTATCAGCGTGTGAGCCGTGTGCAAGGCCGAGTAGCCCAAAAACGTGGACCCGAACGGCTCCCGGCTCTGTCCGGCTACGGCTTGGCTAGCCGCTCGATCGCCGGCCACACCACTGCTGAGCCACAGCGGCCGCTCGGGCGCCGATGCAGCCGACGGGCGTGGCTCGGGCGGCCGCCGCGCGTCCCCGGGCTCGGCCATGAGCGGCTGCGCGACTTCGCTACAGCCGGCGGGCGGACGACTCTGCTCTCAAAGCAGCCGCTGGCCGCGCAGCTCG
>DASQXU010000065.1:0-28666 GCA_035639555.1 Thermoleophilaceae bacterium | reverse complement strand
TGCGCGGATCGCCTTGCCGACGGCGGCCTGAGGGTGGCGATCGTCGAGCGCGAGCTGCTCGGCGGCGAGTGCTCCTATTGGGCCTGCATTCCCTCCAAGACGCTGCTGCGCCCGGGCGAGGCGCTCGAGGCGGCGCGCGAGGCGCCGGGCGCGCGGGAAGCGGTGAACGGCGGAGTGGTCCCGGAGCAGGCGTTCGCGTGGCGCGACTTCATGGTCTCTGACTACGACGACTCGGGGCAGGTCTCCTGGGCTGAGGGCGAGGATATGGACGTGCTGCGCGGTCCCGGCCGGATCGTGGGCCCCGGCCGCGTCGCGGTGGGCGAGACCGAGTACCGGGCCCGGCACATCGTCGTCGCCACCGGGTCAGACCCGGTCTTCCCGCCGATCCCGGGCCTGGCCGAGCTCGACGGCGTCTGGACGAACCGCGAGGCGACCGGGCTCAAGGAGCTGCCGCGGCGGCTGCTCGTGCTCGGTGGCGGGCCGGTGGGGGTCGAGATGGGGCAGGCGGTCCGGCGCATGGGGGCCGAGGTCGCGCTGGTCGAGGGCCAGGACCACCTCCTGCCGCGCGAGCCGAAGGCGCTCGGCGAGGCGCTCGGCGAGGCCTTCGTCGACGAGGGCATCGAGCTCTGCTTCGGCCAGCACGCCTCCGCCGCTCGCCGGGAGGACGGCGAGTACGTGCTCGAGTTCGAGCACCGCCCGCCGCTGCGCGGAGACCGCCTGCTGGTGGCGACCGGCCGCCGGGCGCGGGTTCACGACATCGGGCTCGAGAACGTGGGCATCGAGCCGGGCAAGCACGGGATCGAGGTCGACTCGCGCATGCGCGCGGGCGACGGCATCTGGGCGATCGGCGACGCCACCGGCATCTGGCCGCTGACCTACGTGGGCAAGTACCACGGCCGGGTGGTGGCCGAGAACATCCTCGGGGGCCAGCGGGAGGCCGACTACAGCGCCGTCCCCCGGGTCGTGTTCACGGACCCCCAGGCCGCCTCGGTCGGCGACGCCGACGGCCGGGTATCGGCCACGGTCTCGCTGGCGGAGGTTGCACGCACCGCGACCTATACGCGCGAGTACGCCGAGCGGCCCGGGTTCATGACCCTCGTCTCGGACGGGGAGCGGCTGACCGGCGCCTACGCGCTCGGGCCGGAGGCCGGCGAGTGGCTCCAGCAGGCCACGGTGGCGATCCGCGGACGGTTGCCGCTCAGCGTGATGGAGGACGTGATCCAGCCCTTCCCGACCTTCTCCGAGGTCTTCCTGCACGCGCTGCTCGAGCTGCGCGCCCAGGTGCCGGCGGCTGCGTAGGGCGCCCGGCCGCTCGTGGCGCATGTCGGCGCCTCGATCGGCTGGGGCCTGGCCGTCGCCGCGAGCCTGATCGCGGGGGGAACGGTGGCGGCGTTGGTGCGGCTGCCCGAGCGGGTGGCGGCGCTCGTGACGTCGTTCGGCGGAGGCATCCTGCTCGCCGCGATCGCGCTCGAGCTCGTCCCCGAGGCGGATCGGTCTGCCGGCGCGGGGCTGACGACGCTCGGACTCGTCGTGGGCACGCTCGTCTACGTCGGCGCGGACGCCTGGCTGAACCGTGACGAGGAGATTAAGTCGATGCGCCGCTCGGGCCACGCTGCGGCCGCCGGCATGGAAATGGACATGCCGGCGGCCGGCGCCGCGGGCGCGGCGCGCGGTGAGTCGATCGCGGCCGGCATCTTCGTGGACGGTGTGCCGGAGTCGGTCGCGCTCGGGCTGACCGTGGCCGACGGCGAGCTCGGTATCGCGCTGCTCGCGGGCATCCTGGTCGGCAACGTGGTCGAGGCCTACGGCGCTGCGCAGCCGATAGTGGCGGCGGGCGGCTCGCGCCGCTTCGCGCTCACGCTCCTGAGCGCAATTGGGCTGGCGCTGGCCTTCGCGACGGTGCTGGGCGGGACGGTCCTCTCGGACGCGAGTCCTTCGCTGATCGGCAGCGCCGAGGCCGTGGCGGCCGGCGCGGTGCTCGCCGTCGTCTCGATCGCCGTGATCCCCTACGCGTTCTCCGAGGTGAACAGCCTCGTGGCCTCCGCCACGGTGGCGGGGTTCATTGCCGGCTACCTGCTGAGCTGACGGGCGGCCCGCCCGTAACGCCCGGTGCCCGTGGCTGGACTCATAGGCGTGAGTCAGGCGAGTTCGGTCGCGAGCATCGGCGCCCGGTCATCGGCGCCCGGTTTCACCTCCCACCGGGCGGGCTTCGCCGCGGTCCTCGGCGACCGCCCTCGCCTGGCTCCTGTACTCGCGTGTGACGCGCACGAGGGACCGGTCTACTTTCCGGAGGAAGACGCGCTCTACTTCACGACGCTGCCGCGCCGCGAGCGGGGCGTGCCGCACGTGGCGATCAGGCGCATCCAGCTCGACGGCGAGCGCTTCCCGCTCGAGCCCGACCGCCTCTCGGTCGTGGTCGCCGACGCGAACGTCGCCAACGGAATGACCCGCGGTCCGGACGGCCGGCTCGTTGTCTGCGAGCAGGGCACGCTCGAGGAGCCAGCGCGCATCGCGCTGCTCGACCCGGCGAGCGGCGCGCGCGAGACGCTCGTCGACGCGTTCGACGGGCGGCCCCTGAACTCGCCGAACGACGTGGTTGCGGCGAGCGACGGCTCAATCTGGTTCACCGATCCGAGCTACGGCTACCTCCAGAGGTTTCGCCCGCGCCCGGTCATCGGCGACTGCGTCTATCGCTTCGACGGCGGGCTGTCCGTGGTCGCCGAGGGCTTCGACAAGCCGAACGGCCTGGCGTTCTCGCCCGACGAGCGAGTTCTCTACGTGGGCGACAGCGGCGCCAACCAAGAGCCCGGGAGCTACTACCCCGAGCGCCCCCACGACATCACCGCCTTCGACGTCGGGGCCGGCGGTCTGACCGGCCGCCGCCAGTTCGCGCGGACGACACCGGGCTTCCCGGACGGGATAAAGGTCGACTCGGACGGCCGGGTCTACGCGTCGTCGTCCAGCGGCGTCCAGGTATTCGCCCCCGGAGGCGGGCTGCTGGGCGAGATCCGCCTCCCGGGCGCGGTCAACTTCACCTTCGGCGGCCCCGGCCGCAACGTCCTCTTCATCACCGCGGACGACGCCGTCTGGGCGGCCGTCCTCGAGGCGAAAGGAGCCTGACCATGGCAGTCGTGCGGACTCGCAGGACCATCGACGACGACGGCGCGAACGCCGTGCTCGACGCCGCCGAGCGCGTCGCGCGCGCGAAGGGCTACCGCGTTGTGATCGCGGTGGTCGACCACGACGGCGAGCTGATCGCCTTCCGCCGCACGCCCGGGGCGCAGATCGCGAGCTCCCGGGTGGCGCTCGACAAGGCGCGCACGGCAGCCATCTTCGTGCGCCCGAGCCGCGAGATGGAGGAGCAGGTCACGAACGGCCGCCTCGGGGCGCTCGCGCTGCACGGGGCCTCCTGTCTGATCGGTGGGATCCCGCTCAGGGTGGACGGCGAGGTGGTCGGGGCCATCGGCACGAGCGGCGAGACCCCGGACGAGGACGAGTCGGTGTCGATCGCCGGCGCCGCGGCGGACTTCTCGGTCCGCGAGGTCCCCGCCCTTACCCAGGAGGGGGCGCGGCGCGCCGCTGAGGCGGTCGGCGAGGAGGCCGCACGTCGCGGCGTCGCGCCGGTGGTCTCCGCCGTCGACGCCGGCGGCACGTTGATCTACCTCTACCGCCCGGACTCGGCCCAGGTGGCGAGCGTCGAGGTGACGACCGACAAGGCGCGCACCGCCGCCATCTACCGCCGGCCAAGCAAGGACTTCGAGGATCAGGCGTCCGGCGGCCGCCCCTCGGCGCTGCACCTCGCCCGAGCCGTGCCCCTCCAGGGCGGCGAGCCGATCACGCGCCACGGCGAGGTGATCGGCGCGGTCGGCGTGAGCGGCGCCAGCTCGGCCGACGAGGACCGCGAGCTCGCCGTCATCGGCGTGCGGGCGGTCGAGGCGGCCTCGAGCGCGGAAGTTCCGGCCTGATGGCGGTCGCCACGGTCACGTCGGCAGCCCGCGTCCCTGGCCCTCCGGAGCTGCTGCCCGGGCGCCCCGACGCTCTCGTCGACCTCCAGACCGATGACGGCGTGGCTCTCGTTGGCGGCCGCTGGCGCTACTCGGACGCCCGGGTCGAGGAGATCGACTTCGTCGAGCTCGCCGGCCCTGGCGCCGAGGACCCGCTCGGCCCCGGCGACGTGCCGAACCGAACCTACGACGTCGTGCCACACGCCGAGGCCGCCGACTACGACGACTCGGGCTGGCGCGAGCTCACCCCGGCCGAGACCCAGCTGCGCCTGGCCAACGGTCGAGTCTGCTTCAACTGGTACCGCATCGCGCTCACCATCCCGGACCGAGTCGGCGACTTCGACCCGAGCGGCTCGACGGCGGTCTTCGAGGTTGTGGTCGACGACTACGCCGAGGTGTGGGTGAACGGCGAGTTGCCGCTCGTCCTCGGCGAGACCGGCGGCCAGGTGGTCGGCGGCTTCAACGCTCCAAACCGGGTGCTACTGACCCGAGACGCCCGCCCCGGGCAGACGTTCAAGATCGCCGTCTTCGGGATCAACGGCCCGATCTCGGTGTCGCCGCGAAACTACATCTGGATGCGTACGGCGTCGCTCGACTTCTACGCCCCCGAGCGGGCCCGGCCGTTCGAGCTCGCCCCGCTCCAGGTAGAGCGCACGAGCCCCGAGCTCGACGGGCTCCTGGGGAGCGACGCGCGGCTCGAGCGGGTCGCCGGCGGCTTCGACTTCACGGAGGGACCGGTCTGGATGCACCGCGCCGGGCTGCTCTTCAGCTCGCCCAACACGAACGCGATCTACCGGCTAGACCCGGACGCCGGCAGGGTCACCGTCTTCCGCTCGAAGAGCGGATACACGGGCACGGACATCGGCCGCTACCACCAGCCGGGCTCGAACGGGCTGACCTTCGACCCCGACGGCCGGCTGATCGCCTGCCAGCACGGCAACCGACGAGTCATCCGCGTCAACCCCCACGGCGACGTCAGCGTCATCGCCGACTCCTACGAGGGCCGGCGGCTCAACTCGCCCAACGACGTGGTCTGCCGCTCGGACGGGAGCGTCTGGTTCACCGACCCGCCGTTCGGATTGCCCGAGGTGTTCGACGACCCGGCCAAGGAGCTCGAGTTCAGCGGCGTCTTCCGCGCCCGCAACGGCGAGCTGGCGCTCGTGACCGACGAGCTGGTCGGCCCGAACGGGATCGCCTTCTCCCCGGACGAGCGCTGGCTATACGTCGGCAACTGGGACCCGGAGCGCAAGGTCGTCCTGCGCTATTCGCTCGACGAGGCGGGCGAGGTGACCGGCCCCGGCGAGGTGCTCCACGACATGACCTCGGCCTCGGGCGAGGACGCGATCGACGGGCTCAAGGTCGACCGCGCCGGCAACCTCTACGTCTGCGGGCCGGGCGGCGTATGGGTCGTCTCGCCCGAGGGCGAGCGGCTCGGGCTCCTGCAGCTGCCCGAGAACCCGCACAACCTCGCGTGGGGCGGGGAGGACGGCCGCGACCTCTACGTGACCGCGCTGACGAGCGTCTACCGCGTGCGCCTGCAAGTGCCCGGCGTGCGCCCCTGAAAGGAGCGACTCCATGAGCAAGAACCTCGAGCCCGGGACGACCATCCCCGACTTCGAGCTGCCCGACGAGAACGGGGTGATGCACCGGCTGTCCGAGCTCCAGGGCGAGGGCAACACGCTGGTCGTGCACCTGAGCCGCGGCGAGCACTGTCCTCGGGAGCGGATGCACCACCGCGAGTTCCTGCGCTTCTACGAGTGGTGCTCGCTGGCCTTCACCGAGCTCGTCAGCATCATGCCGAACGCCCAGCACGACGTCTACAAGATGAAGATCGCAACCGGCGCGCACTGGACGTTCCTCTCGGATGAGCAGCTCGAGGTCCAGCGGCACTTCGACATCAACGAGTACACCGACACCCACCACGACAACGCGGGCGTCCCCCACACGCTGATCCTCTCGCCCGGCCTCCGGATCGAGAAGGTCTACGTCGGCTACTGGTTCTGGGGGCGCCCCTCGCCCGAGCAGCTCTGGCTCGACCTGCAGGAGATCTACAAGCGGCTGAAGGAGGACTTCGATCCCACCACGCCGGAGGCACGGGCGAAGTGGGAGGAGGCCCAGAAGGCGGCCGCGCCCGCCTGAGCCCGCGGCGACAGCCGCCGACGCCATGCGCCTGCTGTCGGTCAACGTCGGGCAGCCGCAGACCGTCATCTGGCGCGGGCGGGAGGTCCGGTCGGCGATCTGGAAAACGCCGGTCGCGGGTCGCCGGTACGTCGGGAGGCTGAACGTCGAAGGCGACGCCCAAGCCGACCTCGTCGGTCACGGCGGCGAGCACCGCGCGGTCTTCGTCTACCAGCTCGAGTCGTACCGCTACTGGGAGTGCGAGCTCGGGCGCGAGCTGACCGCGATGGGTCAGTTTGGCGAGAATTTCACGGTCGAGGGCCTGCCCGACGACGAGGTCTGCATCGGCGACCGCTTCGCGATCGGGTCGGCGCTGTTCGAGGTCACGCAGCCCAGAGTCACGTGCTTCAAGGTCGGGATTCGGCTCGACGAGCCTCGCATGCCCGCGCTGCTGACCGGTCACGGGCGGCCGGGCTTCTACCTGCGCGTCCTCGAAGAGGGCCAGGTCGGGGCCGGCGACACGATCGTCAAGGTCGCCGACGGCCTCCACAGCCTGAGCGTCCAGCGGGTCTCGTCGCTGCTTTACACGCCGGACCACGAGGCGGAGACGCTCCGCCGGGCGCTCGAGGTCGATGCGCTCAGCGAGGGTTGGAAGTGGTCGTTTCGGCGGCTGCTCGAGCAGGTTGAGGACGGCGGCGGCGGCAACCGCGGGCTGACCGACGTCGCGGACGAGAGGCCGGCGTGGACTGGGTTCCGTCGCTTCCGGGTCACGGAGGCGATCGCGGATACGGATGCCGTGCGTTCCCTCTGGCTCGAGCCCGAGGACGGCGAGCCGCTTCGGGGGCACCGCCCGGGTCAGTTCGTCCCCGTGCGCGTGCACACTGATGAGGATGGAGGGCTGATCCGCAGCTACTCGCTGTCGGCTCTCGCCGATGGACGACGCCTGCGCATCTCGGTCAAGCGCGAGGGCCAGGCGAGCGCGATCGTGCACGACCGGGTCGGCGCCGGCGCCGTCGTCGAGCTCGGGGCGCCCCGCGGCGACTTCGTCCTCGACGTCGCCGGCGACCGGCCGGTCGTGTTGATCAGCGCGGGGATCGGGGTGACGCCGCTGCTCGCGATGCTGGCCGCGCTCGCCGGGAGCGGCAGCCGGAGGCCGGTCACCTGGATCCATGTCGCTCGCTCCGGCGCGGAGCACGCCCTGGCCGGCGAGGCGCGCGGGCTCCTGGCCCGCTTGCCCTCGGCCAGGGCGCACGTGCGGTACACGCGCCCGGCTCCCGGCGACCGGCCGGGCGTCGACTTCGACGCTCCTGGCCGCCTCACCGCCGAGGATCTGGCGGCGCTCGACCTTGCGCCGGACGCGGAGGTCTTCCTCTGCGGCCCCGGGGGCTTCATGGACGCGGTGCGAGGCGACCTGGCACGCGCCGGTTTCCGGCCCGAGCAGATTCACACGGAGACGTTTGGCGCGACTCGCCCGCCCGGCGGCCCGGCGCCTCACCTGCCGCCCGAACCGCCGATCGACGGGCCGGTCGTGACCTTCGCGCGGTCGGCGATCAGCGTCCATTTCGCCGACCGCTGGCGCAGCCTGCTCGAGCTGGCCGAGGAGTGCGACGTCCGCGCGGACTGGTCCTGTCGCACCGGCGTGTGCCATCGCTGCGAGAGCGGCCTCGTCAGCGGCGCAGTCGAATACGACCCCGAGCCGCTCGACCCGCCGAGCGAGGGCTACGCGCTGCTGTGCTGCGCGCGTCCGATCGACGACGTCACGCTCGACCTGTAGGCCGTAACGCCGCCGGGACCTGGCCGCACTGACACGTGTGCGCCCTCACATGTTTCGACGCTGGTCGCGTTATCCCGGATATGTACGGAAGACGCGACCAGCGCTCGAGCGTCCGGACCGCGCAGTGACCCGCGCCGAGCTCCGGCGCACGGCGCGGCTCATCACCCCGGCGTTCGCGCTGCACGTGCTCGAGGAGGCACCCGGCTTCACGGACTGGGTCAACCGCTACGCCTCGGAGCGCTACACCCAGCGCGACTTCGTCCGCAACAACGCCCTCGGGCTCGTGGGGACCGCCGGAGCGACGGGGCTGGTGACCCGCAGCGGCAGCCGCCCGCTGTTCCTCGCCTTCTACACCGGGGTGCTCACCCAGGAGGCGCTGTGGAACACCGCCTTCCACGCCGTCATGGCCGGCCGGCACCGCGCCTACTCCCCCGGCCTCGTCACCGCCCTCGTGCTCTTCCTCCCGCTGTGGTGGCGGGTCACGCGCCTCGCGATGCGTGAGGGGCTCCTCACCCGCCGCGGCGTGGCGCTCGCCGCGCTCGGAGCCGGCGCCCTTCATGCCCTCGTGGTCGCGCGCCAGGTCTTCTTCGTCGAGCTGCCTCCGCGCCCGGCCGCCGGCGGCTAGCCCGGTGGCGGACCCGCGGCCTCGGCGACCCGCTCGAGCGCGGCACGAACGAGCTCCGCGTCCTCACCCACCGGCCCGAGGAACAGCTCGCGGATGCCGCGCGCGTACACGGGCCACATCCTCCGCAGCATCTCGGCGCCCGCCTCGGTAAGGGTCGCGTATGCCCCGCGCCGGTCCTCGGGCACGGCCTCGCGTCGGGCGAGTCCGGTCGCCTCGATCCGGTCCACCAGCCGCACGAGGCCGGTCCGGCTGAGCACGACGTGGTCGGCGAGCTCGGTCATGCGCAGGCGGCGGTCGGGGGAGCGGTAGAGCGCCCACAGCACGTCGTACCAGGCGAGCGGCGGGAGCCCCTCGTTCCGGAGGTCGCTCTCGATGCGGGCGATCACCCGGGCGTGGGCGGTTAGCAGCGCCCGCCACGACGCCAGCAGGCTCTCGTCGATCCGGGGACCGGCGTCCCGGGCCATCAGCGATGAGTGTAACGACACGATGTGCAGATGCACTAAAGTATGTGCATCTGCACGAACGCCATAAGACGTCCGAGAGGAGGATGAGATGGAAGTTGGCCTGTTCCTGATCCACGTGGCGATCGGCGTCTCGCTCGTCGCCCACGGCACCCAGCACCTGCTCGGCTGGTTCGGGGGTTACGGCCTCCAGGGCACCGGCGACTGGATGGAGGGGTTTGGCCTGCGGCCGGGCAGGCTCTTCGCCGCCGCCGCCGGAAGCGCGGAGCTCGCCGGCGGTGCCCTGTTCGCGCTTGGGCTGGTCACGCCGGTCGCAGCGGCGCTGATCGCGTCGGTGATGTTCGTGGCCTCGCGCACCGACCACCGCGGCAAGGGCTACTGGATCTACAACGGCGGCTCGGAGTACGTGCTTGCGATCGCCGCCGTCGTCGTCGGCGTGGCCGTGAACGGGGCCGGCGCCTGGTCCCTCGACGCCGCGCTCGGCCTCGATGTGGACGGGCTGGCCTGGGGGCTCGGCGCCCTAGGCACGGCGCTCGCCGGCGCGGGCGGCACGCTGGCCCTGCGCGACCGTCGTGCCGCCGCCGTCGAGGAGCCGCAGGCGGCGGGTGCGGCCAGCTGAGCCGCGCGATCCCGGACCGGGGGCGGCCGCCGGGCGGCCGCCCCCGTGCGCTCAGGCCGTGACCGGGCTATAAACCCCGGCACAGGGATGGGGAGAAGGCTCGCGATCGCGACGGCGTTGCTGCTGCTTGTGAGGGCGGTGCGCGCCGCCGCCGCGCCGACCCTCTCGACCGCCGAGCGGCTCGGCGATCGCCGCTTCGTGACCACCGGCAGCCGCGCGTACGAGCTCGGCTCCGAGGATGCCCGCTACCCGGCGTCGGGCTGGCACATCAGGGCGGAGTGTGCTGCGTAACCGTCAGATGTGTGTGGGAACGCGGGGCAAACTGGGCGGATACGCCGGCGCGCCGCTCGCCGGCGCGACCGGTTAGGCGCGGGCCCGTGCGGTGGCGACGGCCCGGCCTCTGGCCGTAAACGTGCCAAACGCAGCCCACGTCCGGCCGGCGGCCTGGGCCGCCATGCGCACCAAGATCGTGCGAAAGACGCCACGGCCGCGTCCGGGCGCGGGCCTGGGCCGCCTCACGCACCGGCGCAGAGCGTGATCCGCCGGCGAACCGCACCGAAGACGCCGCCCGCCACCCCCGCGCCGATGCTCGTCAGTCGCCGTCTGCGTAGCTGCGGCGACGCTCAGGAGCGCCCGTTGGCGATCAGCTCGTACGCGACTCCGGTCACCGTCGCGTACACCGCGTGGTGGAAGGCGTCGATCGCGATCTCCTCCTTCGGCCAGAAGATCGCGGGCGGCGCGACGTCGAGCGCGGGCAGGGTCACCTGCGCCGCCCCGTAGATCGCCGCGCCGTGGGCCGCGGTCGCCGCCTTCGGGGTCATGCCGGTGGCTCCAAGCAGCCCGCGCACCACGCCCCAGCCGGTGCCGTACCCCCAGTGGCTGAGGTCGTTGAAGCGGGCCTTCGCGATGTCGTCCTCGAACTCCTTGATCCCAAGCACCTTGGTGGTCGCGCGGGCCGGGGCGGAGCTCGCGGCGCGGCCGCGCAGCTTGGCCTCGAGCGTGCTCGAGAGCGTCATGGCCGCGGTGCCGGCGAAGCCCGCGACGAGCCCCTTGCCGACCGCGCCGGCGAGCGTGTTGGCTGCCTTCCTCATCCGACGACCTCCGTCGTATGTGGGTGGAGGGTCTGGGTCTGGGCGCGCTCGAACCTGCCATCGGCGCGCTCCGCCGTCTCGGCCGGGGCGCCGAGCCGCTCGAGCAGGTGGTCGCCCACCCGGAGCGCGTTCGCCATCGCGGTGAGGGCAGGGTTCACCGCGCTCGAGCCGGGGAAGAAGCTCGTGTCCACGACGTAGAGGTTGTCGATGTCGTGGGCCTTGCAGTTCACGTCGAGCGCCGAGTTCTTTGGGTCCTCGCCGAAGCGGACGGTGCCGCACTGGTGGGCGACGCCGGCCAGCGGGATGCGCTGGTCGAGGATGGACCAGCTCGGGATCGCGGTGTCGTGGCAGCCGAGGGGGCCCATCAGCTCCTTGAGCTTGCCGAGCAGGCGCTTGTGCGGCTCGAGGTTGTGGTAGGTCTTGGCCAGGTGGATTCGGCCCTGGCGGTCGACCGTCACCCGGTTGCTCGGGTGGGGCAGGTCCTCGGTCGTCAGCCAGAAGTCGATCGCGTGCCGGGCCACGTAGTCGAGCGCGAGCCCGGGCGCGAACCAGGGCGCGCCGCCGCGCAGGATGTTGCGGTCCGACTTGCCGAGCATCTGGATGTGCCCGAGCGGCAGCTCCGAGTCCTCGGCGCCCCAGTAGTAGTCGTTGATGCCGAGCGTCTTCTGGAACTTCGTGGTGTTGGGCGTCTGGGAGATCGCGATGACCCCCGAGTTGATGTGCGCCATGTAGTTGCGGCCGACCACGTCAGAGGAGTTGGCGAGGCCGTTCGGGTGGTGCTCGGAGGCGGAGCGCAGGAGCAGGGCGGCCGAGTTGACCGCGCCGCAGGAGACGACGACCAGGTCGCCGCTGTAGGCCTCCTCCTCGTCGCGCCGCTCGACGACGACGCGGTCAACGCTGCCGCCGGCGGCGTCGGTCTCGAGCCGCACCGCCTTGGCGTGCCTCACGAGGGTGACGTTGTCGTGCTTCAGCGCCGGACGGACGCAGAGGACGTGGGCGTCGGCCTTGCCGTCGGTGAGGCAGGGGAAGCCGTCGAAACGGTCGCAGCGAACGCACCGGCCCGCCTCGGGGTCGGACTCGTCAAGGTCGATCCCGACCGGGAGGTGGAACGGCCGGTGCCCGCTCTCCTCGAAGTCGTCGGCGAGCTGCTGGATGCGCGGCTCGTGCGACACCGGCGGGTAGGGAAACGGGCCGGAACGCGGGGGCTCGGTGGGGTCCTCGCCGGCGTGCCCGTGCACGAGGTAGAGGCGCTCGGCCTCGGCGTAGTACGGCTCGAGGTCGGAGTAGGAGATCGGCCACGCGGGGGAGACGCCGCCGTAGTGCTGGACCTCGTCGAAGTCACGCTCGCGCAGCCGAAAGAGGATCGCCCCGTAGAACTTGGTGTTGCCGCCCACGAAGTACTGCTGGTGCGGGTGGAACTCCTGACCGTCCTTGTCGATCCACCGCTCGGTCTCGGCCAGGTAGCGCTCCTTCAGGAAGACCTCCTTCGAGTCCCAGTTCTCGGGCTCGCGGGGCAGGTAGCCGCCGCGCTCCAGCAGCAGGATGCGCTTGCCGGAGGGGGCGAGCTTGTGGGCGAGCGTGCCGCCGCCCGCGCCGGTGCCGATGATGATCACGTCGTAGTGGTCGGTGCTCATGGGCGAGTCCTCCGTGTCAGACGAGGGCGATCGGGGACGTCCACGCGCCGCTGGCGCCGCGCAGCTTCGGGTGGGTCAGCACGAGGCAGAACTCCCGCACCCGGGCGGCGGCGAGCTCGCTGGTGTCGAGGTTCTCGACGACGAACACCCCGTGCTTCGCGTTCAGGGTCTGGGGTACCTCGAACGGTCGGTTCGGGTCCTCGGCCGGGACGGGACCATAGCTCCAGGTGTCGCAGCCGGTGAGCGCGACGCCGCGCTCGGCGAGCCAGGCGGAGAGGGCCCGGCCCGGTCCGGGCTCCCCAGCCAGGTAAAGCTCCGGCTGCGCCCAGTTCGCCCCCCACCCCGTGTGGAACAGCACCGCGTCCCCGGGCGTCGGCTCGATCCCGCCGAGGTCGTCGGGCCCGATCACGTCCCCGACCTCCAGGCGACCGGTGCCCCGAGCCGCGGGCACGTCGACGAGCCAGCCCTTCGTGACAATCTGGGGGACGGTCTCGACGCCGAGCCGCTTGACCCCGTAGGTGTCGGCAAGCTCGTCGACCGTCCAGCCGTTGTAGGCGCGCTCGCCGATCTGGAGATGGCTCAGCGCGTCGAGGTGGGTGCCGAGCTGCATCGTGCCCGCCACCTGCTCGGTCACCCAGTTGACGTGGTTCTCGCCGAGCCCGCCGCTCATGTTCGCGTGGTGGGCGGTCGTGACGAGGGTCTGGCGAAAGTAGCGGCCGGAAAACACCGGAATGCTCTCGTCCAGCACGTGCCCGAGGTCGAACAGCCGGCCCTCGCGGACCGACGCGAGCGCCTCGCGGCGCTTCGCGTCGGTCACGTGGTTCAGCATGCCGATCTGGTCCTCGGGCCCGAAGGGCGAGGGCCACCAGCGCTCGCCGGCCGCTTCGCTCATGCCTGCCTAGTGCCGGCCGGCGCCGGCCCGTTACACGGGTGCCGTGGCGAGAGCCGCTGCACGACAGTCGTGCACGACCCCGCGCGCCGGGCTGCGACGTGGGCCGCGGTCGGCCCGTTCACGCCGGCACGGTCTCCTCGACCGCCCCGAAGTAGGCCTCGAGCGCGGTCCGCACCTTGGCCCGGGCGCGGTGGAGCAGCACCCGCTGGTTTCCCTCGCTGATCGCGAGCGCCGCGCAGACCTCGTCCGACGGCCAGCCCTCGATGTCGCGCAGGGTGATCACGGTGCGCTGGGAGTCGGGCAGCTCGGCGATGGTCTCGTCGATCACCGCCCGGGTCTCGCCCGAGACGAGCCCCTCCTCGGGGGTCTGCCAGCGGACCGGGCCGAGCGCCCAGTGGTCGGGGTAGCGGTCGTGATCGGGCGGGAAGAAGCGGTCGGGGTCGACGACCGGCCCCTCGGCCTCGCCGCCGGCCTCCGCGAAGGCCGAGAACGGCACGGTCCGGCGCTCGCGCGCGCCGCGGGTGCGGGCGGTGTTCGTGAGGATCTTGAACAGCCAGGTCTTGAACGACGAGCGACCCTCGAAGCGGTCGATCCCGCCGAGCACCCCGAGCCACGTCTCCTGGACGACCTCCTCGGCCACCGCCCGGCTCCCCACGTAGATCATCGCCACCCGAAGAAGCGAGGAGCTGTGCTCGTCCACGATCTCAGCGAACGCCCGCTCGTCGCCGCGGCGGAGGGCCTCGACCAGGGCACGGTCGTCGCGAACCCGGGACTGGCTAGCGAATGGCACCGAGGCTCACCAGTTCCACGCCGAGACCGCGCAGGCGATCGAGCATCCCGTACAGCTCGCTCTGGTCGCGGAAGTCGCCGATCAGGCTCGTCTCGGCCGCCGCGCGCTCGAGGCTGACGCCCTCGAGGTTCGACACGAAGCGCTCGCTGAGCCGGCCCTTGACGACGATCCGATAGCGCGTGGTCGTCATGGAGCGATTCTCCGCCTGGCGCGGGTGAGCTGTCATCACCCACGGCGCATCTCACCCAGGGTGATTTCGTTGCACCGAGACCGGTGCGGGCCCTAGCGTGGGCCCATGCTGGCCATCGCCGGGGGCGCCGGCGCCGCGCTCGTCTTCGCCACCGTCACCCTCTGCAACTCGCGCTCGAGCCGCATGATCGGACCGACCCAGCTGCTCGCCTGGGTGATGCTGATCGGGCTGGCCGTGATAGCGCCCCTCGTGGCGGTGCGCGGAGTCCCGGCGGGGCTCGACGTGCGCTCGGGCGCCTGGCTCGCGGTCGCCGGGGTCGGCAACGTGCTCGGCCTGCTGCTCGCCTACGCGGCCCTGCGGGGGGGCAAGGTCGGGGTCGTGGCGCCGCTCGTCTCGACTCAGGGGGCGATCGCGGCGCTGATCGCGGTGCTCGCCGGCGAGACGATCGCCACCGCGGCCGGGTTCCTGCTGGTGGTGATCGCGCTCGGCGTCGCGCTCGCGTCGGTGGCGCCGGCGGAGCGCCGCGCGGAGGGCGCCCGCCACGATCCCCGGGCCACGCTCTACGCGCTCGGCGCCGCCCTCGCCATCGGGTGGAGCCTCTACGCGACGGCGCGCGCGAGCATCGACCTGCCGGTGGTCTGGGCCCTCCTGCCGTCTCGGGCGATCGGCGTGGCGGCGGTGACGCTCCCGGTGGCGCTCCGCTCGGGCCTGCGGATGACCCGCCGGGCGCTTCCGCTGGTCGCCGTCTCCGGCGTCTGCGAGGTCGCCGGGTTCGCGCTGTTTGCCTTCGGGGCCCGCCACGGGATCGCGGTCGCCGCGGTGCTCTCCTCGCAGTTCGCGGCGATCGCCGCGGTGGGCGCGTTCGTGCTGTTCCGCGAGCGGCTCACCCGCCTCCAGCTCACCGGGGTGGCGCTCGTCGCCGCCGGCGTCGGCGCGCTCAGCGGGGTGCAGGCCTAGCTCAGAGGAGCGCGAGCTCGCGCCCCCGCTCGACCGCCTCGTCGCGGCTGGCGGCGTCGAGCTTGCGAAAGATGCTGCGCACGTGTGTCTTCACCGTGTTGTCGGACACGTACAGCGCGTCGGCGATCTCGCGCCGCGACAGCTGGCTGCCGAGCAGTCGCAGCACCGCCAGCTCGCGCTCGGTCAGCTCCTCCGGCGGCTCGCCGGCGGCCGACGCGGCACCCCGCCGGGCGGCACCGACGAGCGCCTCCGCCGCCGACAGCTGGGCGCCCAGCCGGCCCGGGTCGGGGCAGGCCGCGAGCTCCTGACGCGCCTCTCGCAGGAGCGCCCGGGCCGCCTCGGCGTGGCCGAGCGCCTGCCTAACCCGGCCGAGGGCCAGGGCTGCGAGCGCCCGCTCGGGGCGCCCGGCCCCGCGGCCGGCGAGCGCGAGCGCCCGCTCGAGGCGGGCCTCGGCCTCCTCGAGCTGGCCGGCCAGCTCGGCGGCGCGCCCGCACGCGAGGTGTCCGGCCATCGTCACGAAGTGCTCGACGAAGCCGGGGGCGTCGCTCAGCCCCGTGGCCTCGACGCCGTAGCGCTCGGCCCCCGCGCCGTCGCCGGCGGCGGCGCGCAGCAGGCCCAGGTAGCCCAGCGCGTAGCTGCGCCCCAGGTCGTTGCCGGCGCGGGCCGCGAGCCGGGCCGCCTCGGCCAGGGCGGTCTCGGCCGCCGCCGCCTCGCCCGCGAAGTAGTGGGTGATGCCGAGGATGAGCTGGGCCACCGTGCGCGGGAAGGCGGCCTCGTCCAACCCGAGGGCCAGCGTCCGGCGTGCCGCGGCGCCGGCCGCGGCGACGTCGCCCGCCTTGAACGCCTGCACCGCCCGCAGCGCCTCGAGCTCGGGGCGCAGCGCCGCCCGCCGCTGCCGGCCCTCCATCGCCGCCCCGGCCGAGTCGATCCAGGCGCGCGCCTCCTCGAGCCGCCCCCGGTCGAGCGCGAGCCAAGCGCCGGCCACGCAGAGCCGCGGGTCATTGCGCACCGCCGGGCGGGGCAGCGCGTCGAGCCAGCGCGCGACGGTCTCGAGCCGGCCGCGGTTGAAGAACTCGTTCCAGTGCGAGGCCACGAGCTCGCGCGCGTCGTCCGTGTCGCCCGCCGCTGCGGCGTGGTGGATCGCGTCGCGCACCAACCCGCGCGCGCGGTACCAGGTCGCCGCCCGCCGGTGGAGCTCCGGCACGGCCGGCGGCTCGGTGAGGGCGAGCTCGTGTCGCAGAAGCTCGCCGAAGAGCTGGTGGTAGCGGTACCAGGTGCGGGTCGTGTCGAGCGGGATGAGGAACAGGTTGCGGCTTTCGATCTCGGTCAGGAGAAGCGCCGAGTGCGACCCGCCGACGAGCGCGTCGCAAAGCGGGCCGCAGAGCCGCTCGAGCACCGAGGTGCGGAGGAGGAAGCGGCGCACCTCCTCGGGCTGGCCGGCGAGGACCTCGCGCGAGAGGTAGTCGACGACGTGCCGGTCGTCGCCGGCGAAGGAGCGGATGAAGCCGGCGGCGTCGCTTCGGCCGCGGACGGAGAGGGCGGCCAGGTACAGGCCGGCGGCCCAGCCCTCGGTCCGCCGCCGGAGCAGGCCGACCTCATCGGCGTCGAGCTCGAGTCCGAGCGCGCCCCGGAGGAGGGCGGCCGCCTCATCCTCGCCGAAGCGGAGGTCGTCGGCGCGGACCTCGGTGAGCTCGTCGCGCACGCGCATCCGCGCCAGCGGCAGCGGCGGGTCGAACCGGGTGGCGAGCGCGACGTGGAGCGGCCGGGGCAGGCGCTCGAGCAAGAAGGAGAGCGAGCGGTGCACCTCCTCCTCGTCGATCGCCTGGTAGTCGTCGAGCACCAGCACGAGCGGTCGCTCGAGCTCCGCGAGCTCGTTGACCAGCAGCGGGAGGACGACCTCGCGCAGCGCGATCCCGGTCTCGAGCGCTGCGAGCGCCCGCTCGCCGAAGCCCGGCTCCACCGTCCGCAGCGCCCGCACCACCCCGGTCCAGAAGCGGGCGGGGTCGTTGTCCTCGGAGTCGAGCGTCAGCCAGGCAAACGGCCGGCGCTCGCGCGGCGAGGCACGCCACTCCGCCAACAGCGTCGTCTTGCCCGACCCGGCCGGCGCGTCGACCAGCGTGAGCTTGCGATGCCGGCCGGCGACGAGGAGCTCGACGAGCGGCTCACGCGCGACCAGCCCCGGGCGGAGCCCGGGGATGTGCAGCTTCGTCGTCGCAAAGACGTCGCCGGCATCATGCGACGGGCGGTCGCCAGCCACGGCACCGGCAGCCTAAACCCCGCTCCGCGTGGCCCGCAAGCGGCCCTCGACGCTCGTTCAAACCTCCCGGGGGATCATTCGCCGGCCGGGCGCCATGGCCGGGAGATCGCTGGCCAGAGAGCAGGCGTAGCGACGATCGTGAAACAGCTTCGCCGTCTTGGGGTGCATCGACGGTCGCGCGCCGCGCCAGAGCAGGGCGATGCCGAGCGCCCCGACGAGGGGGCCGACGAAGTAGATCCACAGGTCGGGGAGATCACTGAACGCGAAGGCCGGCCCCTCGCTGCGCGCCGGGTTGAGGCTGCTCCCGGTGTAGGGCGAGAGCTTCCATATCAGGACCGCCAGCAGCGCCCAGACGGCGAGCGGCGTCCACCGCGCGAGGCGCGCCCGCGAGACGAACAGGAAGATCGTCGCGACTAGGAGGCCGGTCATGCCCGCCTCGAGGGCGAGCGCCGCCGGCGTGGCCACGCGCGGGTGTGTCACTCCTCCGCGCACTGACAGCGCGACCGAGCCCCAGAGCAGGTGGAAGACGAGCGCACCGATGAGGGCGCCGGTGAACTGCGCCACCAGGTAGCCCGCGAGATCGTGGCGGCTGACTCGGCCGAGAACGCCAAAGGCGAGCGTGACCGCCGGGTTCAGGTGGCCGCCGGCGAGCTTGCCCAGCGGAGACACCGCGATGAGTGCGACGGAGGCGCCGACCAGGACGCCGGTCAGCAGCAGTCGCACCGACGTCGATGACACCGCGTCGGCAACCGGGGATCCCGCGCCGAAGTCGAGCGCCGCGGCGGAGAGCACGCAGAGCAGCAAAAGGGCGGTGGCCGCCGCCTCTGCCGCCCAGATGCGCCAGTGAAAGCCTCGATGCGCGGGCTGCGGGCAGGGGGCCCCGCCGTCACCCACGCTCGCTCACCCCTCTGCCCTCGCCCCATAGCCCAGGCCGAGCAGGACGACGCGGCGGACGACGATGATCGCGGCCGCGATCCCGAGCATCACGAACGTGTTCTGCTGGGCAAGCCGAATCAGCCCGGCCGCGAGCAAAAAGTCGAGGCCGAGCCCGAGGAAGGTGCTGAACGCCCTGGCCGTGTGGAGCCGGTGGCGGGGCGCAGCCAAGATGCCGAGGACGATGATCAGCGCCCCGATCGCATAGGGGATCAGCGAGGCGATGCCCAGCACCTGGGACGGAAACCATGAGTCGCTCATCGCCGCATCGTCCTCCCGGGCATCATGAGCATGCCCTTTTTCTCGAGCTCCATGGCCCTCTCGATCTCCTTCGCGAGGAAGTAGTTGAGCGCCGTCCGGATGGTGGCGATTGCGCCCAGCTTTCCGATCTCGGTGAAGCTCGGAGAGACCGCCGTGCCGAGTATGTCGGAGGCGAGCTGGAACTCGAGCCCCACGGCGAGGTAGCGCCCGAGCAGCAGGCGAACGTGCTCGTAGGCGACCGGCCTGATCTGCAGCTCGGATAAGAGGTAGCTCGAGAAGGCGAGGACGACGCCGAAGACGATCACTGCCGCGCCCATCGCCTCCACGATCGGAATGACGAAGGCGACGGCGTCGCCGACCGCGTTCCGGATCGTGATATCGATTGTCGCCTCGATGGCGTTCTCCAGTCGCCGGGCCGCCAGTCGCCGGGCCGCCGGCGGGCAGGACTAGCTCGAATCCGGTCGTGGAGGGTCGCCGAGCGTTACAGCTCGCGGTTCCGTCGTAACGCCCGCGATTCCCGCCGGACGGGAAGCCGCGGATGCGCGCGCTGGCCGTTTCCGACCTGCACTTCGGCGCGTGGACGGGGGATCCCGTGCTCGCGCGCGACTTCGCGCTCGGGCGCCTCGAGCCCGAGCTCGAAGACATCGACGAGCTCGTTCTACTCGGCGACGTCTTCGACTTCCTCTTCTCCACGGTGGAGCTCGCGTTCGCGCAGGCCGAGCCGTTCTTCGCGCTCCTCGCCCGCAAGCTCCGGGGCAAGCGGATCACATTCCTCGCCGGAAACCACGACCACCACATCGCCGTCCGCACGCTGCGCGCCGCGGTGGAGCTGAAGGTGGCGACGGGAGCGGAGGGCGAGGAGCTCGAGCGCGCCTTCGCGGGCGAGCACCTGAGCTTCTTCCAGCGCTTCATGGACCGCCGGCTCGCCGGGGTGGACTGCCGAATCGTCTATCCGACGCACCGCATTGGCGACGTGCTGCTGACCCACGGCCACTACCTCGACGCCCACTTGGAGGGCTCTCTGCCGAACCGCCTCGTGGCTAAGGCGACGCTCGCCGTCGGCGGGGTGCGGACCGAGGAGAAGCTGCGTGTCGAGGACTACGAGGCCGCGATCGTGCCGCTGACCGAGCTGCTCTTCACGGTCGCCCAGCTCCCGCGGGGGTGTACGGTGGAACGCTCGTTCGAGCGCCAGTTCGGCCGGATCGCAAAGCTACTGCGTCTCGGCGCGCTCGCCGAGGCCGCGGCGCGGCGGCTCGCCGGGCGCCGCAACGGCCACCCGGCCCGGGCGCCGGCACACCGCGGGCGCGCCTGCGACCCCGCGGAGCCCCCGCCGGCCGCGCTCGCCGCCTTCGGACACGTCGCGCGGAACCTCGGCTGGGATAGACCGACGGAGAAGATCGTCTTTGCCCACACCCACCAGCCGCTCGCGGGCGCGACCACCCCGGCCTGCCCCGGAACGCGCTTCTGGAACACCGGCTCCTGGATATATGAGCCGTCGCTCCGCGGCTACGACTCATACCTTGACTACCTCGCCCGGGCCTGGCCGGGCACGGCCGTCCTGATCGATACCGAGCGCGAGGAGCCCGAGCTCCTCGCGCTGCTCGACGACCAGAACCCCCTCACGGGCGGCGATCCCACGCTGGGCGCGATGCTGCGCGCAGAATCGGACATGTTTCGCACGCGGGGCGAGCGCTTCGCGGCCCGAGCGCGCCGCGAGCGCCGCTCGCCGAGGCCGGATCAGCCGGTGGCGGCGCGCGCGCGTCGTCCCGCGCTCCGCCGCAGGGCCGGGCGCCGGGCGGCCACGGCCAACAAGGCGAGACCGACGAGCGCGACCCCCAGCGCGACCAGGATCAAGTCGGTCGAGCCAGTGGCGTGACCGTGCCGGGTCGAGGAGCCGACCGCGGGCGGAAGGGCGATCGCCGCCAGCGCCCATGCGGCAGCGGCCGCCACGCCGAACGCGAGCCGAGGGCCGGCGAGCTCGCGCCGTGGCGCGGCCAGCGCGGCCAGCGCGAGCGCCCCGACCACCGCGGCCAGGAACGGCGCGAGGGCGACCCAGCCGGTCGCCGCGCCGAGCGCGCTGACCACGGTGGGGGTGAAGTGGTGGGCGTCGAGCATGGTCAGCCAGCGGCCGGTGGCGTCGGAGGCGAGCTCGGGACGGGTGAGGGTGGCGACCACCATCGTGGTCACCGATGCCAGCGTGAGCGCCACCGTCGGCCCCGGGAAGCGCCGGAACGAGAGCGCCAGGGGCAGCGCGAGGAACGGAAGGCTCGCTACGAGGAAGCGCGGACCGGGCGAGTTCCCCCCGAAGGGCAGGTAGTAGCCCGAGTTGTAGAGCAGGAAGGCAAGCGCCACGGCGCCGATCGTGAGCGCCTCGGCGCGCCGGCCGCGGCGGTAGAGCAGCACCGCGCCGACGGCGCCCATCGCGACCACGGGGGTGAGGACGAGCAGCCCGCGACCGGAGAACAGCAGCGTGAGCCCCGCGTGGAGCCGCGGCCAGTCGACGCCGAACAGCCCCTTCGCGTTCAGGCCGAGGACGTCGTGGCCGGTGCGGCCCGGGAACTTGACCGCATCGTGGTAGGAGAGGGCGGTCACCGAGCCGAAGGCCCAGAGGTTGTAGGCGACCAGCGGCAGCACCCCCACCACCGCCCCGGCCACGAAGCAGAGCGCGCGGCGGACGCGGGGGCGGCTGGCGGCGGCGTACAGCGCCAGGATGGCCGCGATCAGCGCCACCGGGTACTCGACCACGATCCCCAGTCCGGCGAGCGCGCCGGCCGCGACTAGCCGGAGTGGACGCGCCCTGCCCGCGCGTTCCGGCCAGAGCAGCGCGAACGAGGCGAAGGCGAGCGCCGCGGCCAGCACGTGCGAGAACAGCATCGTGGCGAAGGGAAGGACGAGGGTGCCGAGCCCCAGGGCGACCGCCGCCGCGGTGCCGAGCCCGCGCTCGATGCTCTCGCCCAGCGAGCGAACCAGCGCGAGCAAGACGAGCGCGGGGGCGACCACCACCGCAAGGCCGAGCGCCCACACGAGCGGCGTCTCGCGCGCCACCGCCCTCGCCACCGCGTGCTTCCTCCGGCCGCGACTCTTGAACTTCACGACGTCGATTGCCGAGGCCCGCCACCTCGCCCCGCCGGGATCGGCGGCCAGGTCACCGAGCGCCGATGGCGCCCCCACGGCCCTCAGCGCCTCATACCAGGGAAGCGCGAGCGCGGCCGTTCCCGGCGCCTTCACCGAGTAGAAGTGACCGCCGCTATAGGACTTGTCGCCGGTCTCCCACTGGTAGCGATCGATCCGCGGAGTGCCGTGCGAGAGGGCCTTGACCAGCGCGAAGTGCGACGTCTGGTTCCAGCCGAGCGGCTGCATCAGGGTGACGTAGGCCAAGCCGACGCACGCCAGCGCCAGCAGCCCGGCGCGACCACGGGCTCGCTCTGGCCGGGTCGGCCTCATCGTCGCCCACGAGCGGGCTAGGGCGCGGCGCTGGCCGCGGCGCGGCCGGCGGCGGGGGGACCGGCCTCGGCCACCCGCAGCGCCGCGCCGATAGCACCGCCGAGGTCGCCGAGCCCGGCGAGCAGGACGGCCGGCGGGTGGTCGTCCACGAACAGGTGGGGCTGCATCGCGGCGGCGATCCGCTCGACGTAGGGCTCGCCGAGCCGCGTCCCAAGTCCGCCCCCGATGATCACCGCCTCGACGTCGAGTAGGTTGACCGCGGAGGCGATGCCGGTCCCGAGTGCGGCCACCGCTCGATCCAGCAGCTCCTCCGCAAGCTGGTCGCCGTGGCGCAGCGCCCGGGCCCACACGCCGCTCGTCAGCCGGTCGCGCCCGCGGTGCTCCATGATCTTGAAGAGATCGGTGCGCCTTCCCTTCGCCGCCAGCTCGCGGGCCCGTTCCTCCATCGCCTTCCGCCCGGAGTAGGCCTCCATGCAGCCGCGCCGGCCGCACGGGCAGCGGGCGCCGCCCTGCCTCACGACCATGTGGCCGATCTCCCCGGCCGCCCCCCGGCCGAGCCAGCGCTTGCCGTCGAGCACCAGGCCGCCGCCCACGCCGGTGCCCCAAAACACGCCGAGCAGCGACCGGTAGGGCCGCCCGGCGCCGAGCTCGAACTCGGCGTCGGTCGCCACCTGCACGTCGTTGCCGATCGCCACCCGCGCGCCGAGGGCCTCCTCCAGCGCGGCGGCGAGGGGAAAGCTCCCCTCCCACCCCGGGAGGTTGCGCGCGCTCGACACCACGCCGCTCGCCTCGTCCACGTCACCCGGCGAGCCGACTCCTACGCCGGCCAGGCTGGCCGTCTCGAGCGCGGCCGACCCCGCGGCCTCGCGCATCGCGTCGGTCATCGCGCGGGCCACGTCCGGGGGGCCGCCGCTCGTCGGAGTGGGATGGCGGGCCTCGGCGAGCACGGTGCTCGACTCGTCGACCACCACGGCTTGGATCTTCGTGCCGCCGAGGTCGATGCCGCCGCGCGCAGTCATCGGTTGCGGGTCACTGTACCGGTCGGGCGGCCTGCCGGCCCGTGTGCATGTGGCCGTCCGGCGGGTGGTTCAGGCCGGCCGGAGCGCACCACCACGGGCTCCGCAGCCGACCGGCTAGCTCGGCTTGGTCGTCATCGCCCAGATCGCCACCCCGTAGCCGATCAGCATGACGCCGATCAGCACGGCGGCGACCGTCTCGAGCGTGCCGGGCTCGCGGGCGCCGCGGCCGAACCGGCGGGCGGCGAGCCCGGCGAGGAGGGTGGCGACGAGCAGCAGGACCAGGCCGCCATCGGACACGCTGAACCCGATCCCGGTCCAGGTCACGTCCGGCGGGCTCTCCTTGTCGTAGATCCACTGGGCACCGGCGCGCATGAGGATGTATCCGGGGATCGCGGCGACCAGGAGCGTCCGAAAGCCGAGTCGGGTGAGTGCGGCGGTGTCGCCCCGGCGCGCGAGGGCGAGGCTCACGAGCACCGTGGCCAGCGCTCCGACGAGAACCATCGCGCCCAACACGTGCACCAGGAGGGGGAGGTCCCAGTTGTCCGGTCTGATCGCTCCGAGGCTCATGCGCCGGGCTTGAAGATCATGTCCACGAGGAGCGCGCTGACGGCGAGCGTCATCGTCGCCCACAGGAGCAGGGCCTCCGCGGACGCCGGGGCCGCTCGCTCGGCCCCCCGGGCCTGCCGGAAGGTCATTCCGAGGCGGGTGCCGGCCGCCGCCGCGATCACCCACAGGACGAGCGCGGCGATGATCCAGCCGTCGGACAGCGAATATCCCTGCACGTGCAGCGCAAGCCAGACCCCGAAGACCAACGTTCCGGCGCCCCCCACGTCCCAGAGCCGCTGGCCGAGCGCGGTCAGGCGCAGGGCACTCGGGGTCGCGCCGCTCGTGGCGACGAGGACCGTGAACACCACGACCGAGCCGACGATCGCAAACGCGGAGAGCACGTGGAGGAACAGCAGCCAGTCGTAGAGGTCCACTCGTTGGAGCCTAGGCCTCGCAGCCAGCAACCAGAAACCAGCAACCGAGCGGGAGCGAATCTGCTAAGAAGGACGGCATGGACCGCCGCCTTGCCACCAAGAACCTGCGCACCGGTCTGATCGCGGGCGCGATCTCGCTGATCGTGTTCGCCGCGGCCTTCATCACCGCCTGGGTCTACTGATGGCCGCGGAGCCGGAGCCCGGCGAGCCCCCGGTCCCGCCCCGGGCGGAGGCGATTCATCTCCCCGAGCCCTCGTACCTGCCCGTCCTGACCGCGTTCGGGATCGCCCTGGCGCTGGTCGGGCTGGTGATCACCTGGGTGCTGGTCGGGATCGGCGTCGTGATCACCGTGGTCGTGGTCGTCCGGTGGATCCGCCAGGCCCGGCGGGAGATGTCCGAGCTTCCGCTCGAGCACTGAGGCTGTCACCGGGCTGACAGCTTCGGACTCCGGGCGGCGGGCTGCCCTACGGTTCGGGCGTGGCGGCCCGGTCTCCGCTCCGCCCCGGCGACTTCGCGCCGGTCATGGCCACCGGCATCGTGGCGCTCACCGCCCGCCAGCATTCGGCCGGCGGGCTCGCCGGCGCCCTGTCGGTGGTGGCCGTCGTGACCTACCTGCTGACCGCGGCGGTCAGCGCCCGGCAGGCGCTTCGCCGGCCGCCGTTCGGCGCCCCCGACCTCGGGTCGACCTTCCTGCTGTTCAGCTTCGTCGCCGCGACCGAGGTCCTCGCCTCCGAGCCATTGCTCCGCGACGTGGGCGGCCTGGACGTCGCCCTGTGGATCCTCGGGCTCGGCGCCTTCGCCCTGCTCGCCGCCCGGATCGCGCGCCTGGCTCGGAGCCCGGCGGCGGGACTCGTGCTGCGCGCGCGCGGCTCGTGGCTTCTCGCCGTGGTCGCCGCCGAGTCGCTGGTGATCGTGGCGGCGGAGCTCAGGCGACGTCCGGACCTCCACCCGCCGCTAGCCCTCGCGCTCGCCCTCTGGATCCTCGGGGTCGCCGCCTACGCGGCGATCGTGCTCCTGATCGCCACCCGGGCGGGACGCCGTGGCCTATCGGCGGACGAGCTCACTCCGGACTACTGGGTCGTGATGGGCGCGATGGCGATCGCCGCGGTGGCGGCCACCGAGCTGGCCGTGGACGCCCGCGGCGGCCTCCACGGGGCTATGCGCGCGCTCGCCATCGCCGCCTGGGCGGTCGCGACGTGCTGGCTGCCGCTGATCGCGGCGGCAGACGCCCTGCGAGTGCGCGGGCGGGGACTCCGGTACGAGCCCGAGCGCTGGGCGATGGTGTTCCCGCTCGGCATGTACTCGGTGGCGACGGACCGACTCGACACCCGCCTCGGGGTGTCCCACCTGGCCGGCCTCTCGACCGCGTTCTTCGTGATCGCGTTGGTCGCTTGGGGCGCGGTGGCGGCCGCCACCCTGGCCCCGGCCGTGGGCCGCCTCCCTACCCGGAGGCCACCGCGCCGGGCATCTCGCTCGTCGCCCCCTCGCTGACCCAGCAGCGCACGATGTCGCGCATGGAGACGATCCCCACCATCTCGCTGCCGTCGACAACGACCAGGTGACGGAAGCCACCACGGACCATCGCCTCGGCCGCCCGCTCGAGCGACCAGTCCGGCGTGGCGAAGGTGAGGTTCGACGAGAGGTGGTCGGCCACCCGCTCGGCATCGGGGCTCTGGCCCGCGCCGACCGACTCGAGCAGATCGCGCTCGGTGATGATGCCGGGTCCGGGCTGATCCGGATCGATGACCACCGCCGCTCCGAGGCCGCGGGAGGCCATGGCCTTGGCGGCGTCCCGCAGAGTGTGCTGGAGACCGACGGTCAGAACCACCTCGCTCATCCCGTCCCGGACCTGCATCTGACCTCCCCTCTCGGGTTCGTGCCGATCGGCGCAAGCTTATACCGGTCGCCGCCGGGATGCCTACCGCCGGTCTCGCCCCTCCGCGCCCGAGCGGGTGGGCGGATACACTCGCGCGCCGTGACCGACCCGCGGTGAGCCGTGCGTAGACACCCGATGGCCCAGATGCTGACGATCGGCCTGATCGCCGCGATCGTCGTCCTGGCCATCGCCCTCGCGATCCACTGGTTCCCGGAGTCGGCCTCGAGCTCGGCCCACAAGATCGACACCGTCTACGACGTCCTGCTCGTGGCCTCGGTGCCGATCTTCGTGCTGGTGATGACCGTGGCCATCTACTCGGTGATCAAGTTCCGCGCCCGTCCCGGGCAGATGGACGACGGTCCCCCGATCCACGGCAATACCCGGCTCGAGGTGCTCTGGGTGACCGTGCCCTTCCTGCTCGTCACCGGCCTCGCGGTCTACGCCTGGATCACCCTGACCGACATCGAGGCGAAGAAGCCGGACGAGCTCCAGGTACGCGTGATCGGCCAGCAGTTCGCCTGGACCTTCCAGTACCCCGCCCAGCACGTGACGAGCCAGGGCGAGCTCGTGCTCCCGAAGGACCGTCCGGTGAGGTTCGACATCCGCACACGGGACGTGATCCACTCCTTCTTCGTCCCGCAGTTCCGGCTGAAGTCCGACGCGGTGCCCGGGCTCACGACCCACTTCCGCGCCACGCCGAACCGGGTGGGCAACTACCAGGTGGTGTGCGCCGAGCTCTGCGGCCTCGGCCACTCGACCATGCGCGCGCGGCTCAGGGTCGTCCCCGAGAGCGAGTTCACGAGCTGGGTGACCAGGAAGAGCGGGCGGGCCGCCGGCGGCGGCGGGGCCGCCAGCGGGAAGCAGGTCTTCGCGAGCTCCGGCTGCGGCTCCTGCCACACGCTCAGGGACGCCGGCGCCAGCGGGACGATCGGCCCCAACCTCGACAAGCTCTCGTCTGACGCCGGGAAGTACGGGAAGCAGCGGCACGAGAGCCCCACCGCCTACGTCAGGGAGTCGATCCTCGACCCCACTGCATTCACGGTTCCCGGGTACAAGAAGGGGGTCATGCCGAGCACGTTCAAGAGCCAGCTGTCGCCTACACAGGTGAACGCGCTCGTGCGTTACCTTCTGAGCGTAAGCGGAGGCAAGGGCACGTGAGCATTGCGGTAAAGGCCACCTCTCCGGTCAAGGCGCCGTCGCCCCGGCGGTCGTGGCGCTCGCGGATCACTGCGGCCGGCTGGTACCGGGCCCTCGCGGCCATGCCGATCGGCTTCGGCTTCGCCGTCGGCCTCGACGTGGCCATTCGCGCGCTCTACGGCTGGCACCCGGTCGTCGACTGGAACGCGATCATCACGATCTCCCTGATCTCGGTCCCGGCCTCGTTCCTGCTCGGGATCGGCTGCTTCGACTACTGGCTCTACTGGGCGTCTGGGCGTCCCACCCGCCCGGAGGACCACTCAGGGCACGGCGCCCGCACGTGGCGGGACTACTTCCGGGTGAACACCGACCACAAGGTCATCGGGATCCAGTACATCTGCACGACCTTCTTCTTCTTCTACTTCGGCGGCCTGATGGCGATGCTCATGCGGGCCGAGCTGGCCGCGCCGGGCCGCCAGTTCATGGACTCGAACACCTTCAACGGGCTGTTCTCGGTCCACGCGTCGTTGATGATCTTCCTGTTCATCATCCCGGTGTTCGCAGGGATCGCGAACTACGTGATCCCGCTGATGATCGGCGCCCCCGACATGGCGTTCCCGCGCCTGAACGCCCTCTCCTACTGGCTGCTGCCGGTCGGCGGGATCATGATGATGCTCTCGTTCTTCGCGCAGGGCGGGGCCTTCGCCACCGGCTGGACGGCCTACGCGCCGCTGTCCACCACCATGCCGCTCGGGCAGCAGTTCTTCACGCTCGGCGTGCAGTTCGCCGGGGCGTCGTCGATCGCCACCGCGCTGAACTTCCTGGTCACGATCATCACCATGCGCGCCCCCGGCATGACGTTCTGGCGCATGCCGCTGCTCGTGTGGGCCAACTTCACCACCTCGCTGCTGGTGGTGATCGCGACCCCGTTCATCGCCGCGTCCCAGTTCTTCGTCCTCTTCGACCGGACGCTCGGCACCCACTTCTTCAGCGCGGGCAAGGGCGGCGACGTGCTCATGTACCAGCACGTCTTCTGGTTCTACTCCCACCCCGCCGTCTACATCATGATGCTGCCCGGCTTCGGGATCATGAGCGAGGTCATCTCGACCAACGCCCGCAAGCCGATCTTCGGCTACCGGATGATGGCCTTCTCGCTGGTGGCGATCATCATCCTCGGGTTCACGGTCTGGGCCCACCACATGTTCGTCTCGGGGATGTTCCCGTGGCTGCGGATCCCGATGATGATCACCACCATGCTCATCGCGGTCCCGACCGGCATCAAGATCTTCTCCTGGCTCGCGACGTTATGGCGCGGAGTGATCCACCTGCGAACACCGATGCTGTTCGCGCTCGGCTTCATCACCATGTTCACGCTCGGCGGGATCAGCGGGATCATGCTCGCGGTCATCCCGTTCGACATCCACGTGTCGGACACGTACTTCGTGGTGGCCCACATCCACTACGTGCTGTTTGGCGGGTCGGTGTTCACCATCTTCGCCGGCATCTACCACTGGTTCCCGAAGATGACCGGCCGGATGTACGACGAGACGCTGGGCCGCATCCACTTCTGGCTCTCGTTCATCTTCTTCAACACGACCTTCGGC
>DASQXU010000064.1:0-3543 GCA_035639555.1 Thermoleophilaceae bacterium | reverse complement strand
CGCGGGTGTTCTACGCCTCCGGCCTGTTCGGCGGCTACCCCGGGTCCTGCGCCTACGTCCACAACCTCCACCGCCCCGACCTGCGCGAGCGGGCGGAGCGGGGCGAGGCGTACCCGGTGGCCGACGGCGACTTCGAGGATCCGGCGCTGATGGCGATCGCGTGCGAGCGCCGCGAGCACAAGCTCGACAACTTCACGCTGCTCCACCCCTTCGAGTCGGGCGACCTCTACCTGTCGGTGATGAAGGGGGCGGCCGGTCTCGGCGACCCCCTTCTGCGCCCGGTCGACGCGGTCGAGCGCGACGTGGCGGAGGGGCACCTGCTGCCCCGATTCGCCGAGTCGGTCTACGGGGTCTCGGACCGCGACGCCCACCGGCGGCGCCGGCTCGAGCGGGCCCGGCCGGTGGCTGAGTGGTGGTCCGAGCAGCGGGAGCGCGTGTTGGGCCAGGACGCCATCGAGCCGGTGAGGGTCATGTACGCGGAGTGCATGCGGCTATCGCCGCGCTGGGCGGCCGAGTACCGCGGCTTCTGGGACCTGCCCGAGGACTTCGAGTGGGAGGCCGAGACTCCGACCGTCGGGGCCGGCAGCTCGCGCCCGGGGAAGGTCAGCCCGGAGGAGGCGGTCGCGGAGTTCCTGGCCGGATCGAGCCCGAGCACGCCCGCTGAGGAGCGGGAGCCGGGCGGGGCCGGGCGCTCACTCGAGAAGTCGGTCCTCGCCGACCTGCTCGATGAGCGGCTGCCCCGGCGAACGGTCAAGGACATCCAGTCGGGATACAAGGACCCGGATCGCTTCGACAAGTGGGTCGAGGTCCTCCGGGGGCGGGTGCCCTACGACGACCCGATCGTGCTGCCCTGCGGCGAGGGACTGAACGTGGTGCGCCGGTCCTCGGACGGCGAGCTCGTGATCCGCTGCGACTGCGGCCACGAGCTCTGCCGGCACGACCAGAACTGGAAGATGAGCGCGCTGATCCACGTCCGCGACGACGACGCCGCCATGCGCGAGGTCTACCCAGCGATGGCCCACGCCGACCCGGAGTGGATGGAGCTCCGTGAGCTCTACTGCCCGGGCTGCGCCCGCCAGCTCGAGGTCGAGGCCACGCCGCCCGGCTACCCGCTCACCCACGACTTCCTGCCCGACGTCGAGGGGTTCTACCGCGGCTGGCTCGGGCGCGAGCTGCCGTAGCCCGCCCCGGGACTGATGGGATCGCGGCAGCCGCGCGGCCCTAGGATGCTGCCGCCATGGCCGACGCCCTCTACCGGCTCGACGGTCGGACCGCGACCCCCGCCGAGCTCACCCGCGGCCCGTGGGACGCCCGCGCCCAGCACGGCGGTGCCCCGGCCGCCCTGCTCGCCGGGGCGCTCGAGCGGACCGGCGACCGGGCTCTCCCGGTGATCCGCCTGACGCTCGAGTTCCTGCGCTCGGTTCCGATCGAGCCGCTGTCGCTCTCGACCCGGGTGGTGCGGGGCGGGCGACGCGTGCAGCTGGTGGAGGCCGACCTGCTCGCCGGCGAGGTGGCGGTGGTGCGCGCCACCGCCCTCAAGATCCGCTCCGGTGAGGGGAACGTGCCGTCGATCACCGACGCGTCGGAGCCGCCTCCCGGGCCGAGCGCGGGCGCAGCGAGGCCGGTCGAGCTGGCGGTCGCGCCTCCCTGGTTCGGGGAGGACGCGGTCGAGGTCCGGTTCGTGGCCGGCGACTACGCCGAGCCGGGACCGGCCACCGCCTGGTTCCGGCTGCGGGTGCCGGTGATCTCGGACACGGAGCCCTCCCCGCTCCAGCGGGCGGCCGCGGCCGCGGACTTCGGCAACGGGATCAGCTCGGCGCTCGACTGGTCGCGCTTCACGTTCGTGAACGCGGACCTGACGATCTACCTCGAGCGCGCCACCGCCGGCGAGTGGGTGGGCGTGGAGGCGATCACCACGGTCGAGCCGGGGGGCACCGGTCTCACCCGGAGCGTCCTCTACGACGAGCGGGGACGGATCGGCCAGGCGGCCCAGGCACTCTACGTCGCGCGGCGCTGATCGGCGGCCCGGTGCCGGGGCTCGAGGCGTCCGGCCAGGGCGAGTGTCTCCTCGTCGAGCGCGGCCTCCTCGAGCTCGTAGCGCCGCGCGTACTCGGCCTCGATCGCCGCGAGCACGTCCTCGAGGCCGACCCCGGCCTCGTCCGCCGCGCTGCCTGCCGTTGCCGGCTCCCAGTCGAGCTCCAGCGCGCGGTAGACGGGGACGAGGACCTCCCGCACGCGGTCCGCACCGCTTGCCACGACCACTCCGCCGAGGTGGGCCCCGCCCCCGATCACCCGCTGGCCGATCCCCGCGAGCTTCACCCGACCGCCGGCGTTGACGCTGTAGCCGCCCGGGCAGTACTCCCCCGTGACCTCGCCCACCCGGGCGTCGATCCCGAGCGACCGCAGGGCGGTGGCGATGAGCTCGGCCGCGTCGCCAAAGCGGCGGTGGATACCCGGGCGGGGGTCGGGGTCGGGCGTCGCATGGGCGAGGGCGACCGTGCCCTCGTGGAAGACCGCAGCGCGGCCGCCGGCGAGCCGCAGGACGGCGTCGAAGCCGGCCGCGCGCGCGGCCCGGACGGCGGCGCCGTAGCCTCGGCTGACCGCGTCCTGCTTGCCGAACGCGACCATCGCGCCGGGCCGAGCCAGGCGGAGCGAAGCCGGGAGCTGCCCGCCCGCGACCCGTTGGAGCAGCGCGTGGGACACCGCGACGTCGAAGGCCGGGGCGTCCGGGAACGACTCCCGGATGAGCCGCAGCGGTGCCTTGTCGTCTTCCCGCCCGGGAGCGGTCAAGCGCCCGGGACGAGCTCGTCGAGCACGCGTGGCAACTCCGAGAGGTCGTGGAGCTCGCGGGTCGGCGACACCTGCCCCTGCTCGCCGAGGCGGTTGATCCAGACGCACGCGATCTCGAGGTCGCGGGCGGGCCGGATGTCGTGGTACTGGCTCGCTGCCACGTGCACGTGCGAGCGAGGATCCGCTCCGGTGCGCTCGTAGAAGCTCTCCCAGTGGCCGGGCGCCGGCTTGTACGAACCGATCTCCGATGCGACGACCGCGAGCTCGAACGGCACCCCGATCGACTTCATCGAAGCCTCGATGAAGTCGGGGTCGCTGTTCGACAGGATGGCTAGAGACCAGCCTCGCTCGCGCGCCTCGCGCAGCGCATCCGGCACCTCCCGGAACACCGGCCAGTCGGGAAGGGACCGGCCCAAGGCGTCGCGGTCGTCTCCGCCGAGCTGGCGCGCCTCCTCGTCGGCGAGCCGGAGCAGCACCGCGGACATCACCTCTCGGTAGGTCCAGTCCGGATGCTCGCGCTGCACCAGTGGCTCGAGCTCGTGGTAGCGGCGGAGCGCCAGTCCGCCCCCCTCCTCCCCGAACAGCCGCACGAGCTCAGCACGGATCCCGGTGTTCCAGTCGATGAGGGTTCCGTAGCAGTCGAAGGTGGCCCAGCGCAAGCGGGCATCTTATGTCGGCGGCGGGGCGGCGGGCGCCCTACGCCGGCGCGGGCGGCGGCTCTGGCGGCGGCTCCGGCGGCGGGCCGCCGGTGGG
>DASQXU010000063.1:0-19392 GCA_035639555.1 Thermoleophilaceae bacterium | reverse complement strand
GCGCTCGGGCCGCTTCGCCCGGCGGCTGCGCTTGAATCCACCTCATGCCCGACGGGGACTACGCGCGCGCCGGCGTGGACCAGCGGGGGGCGGGGCGCGCGGTCGCGGCGCTCGTGGGCGCCCTTCGGGCGATCGATCCGGGTCGCCCCTCGCGCACCGTCCTCCCCCCGGGGCACTACGCGGCCGTCCTCGCACTCGACGGGCGCACCGGCCTCGCACTCGCCTGCGACGGGGTGGGCACCAAGGTGATCGTCGCGGAGCAGCTCCGCCGCTTCGACACGGTCGGGATCGACTGCATCGCGATGAACGCCAACGACGTGGTCTGCGTCGGCGCCGAGCCGCTGGCCGTCCTGGACTACCTCGCCGTCGAGCGTGCGGACCCGGAGACGCTCGCGGAGCTGGGCGACGGCCTGCGGCGCGGCGCCGAGGAGGCGGGGGTGGAGATCCCGGGCGGCGAGCTCGCGGTCGTGCCCGAGCTCATCCGCGGACACCCCTCGCCCGGGGGGTTCGACCTGAGCGCGTGCTGCGTGGGCACCGTGGCGCTCGACGCGCTCGTCACCGGAGCCGGCGCCCGTCCCGGGGACGCGCTGGTCGGGCTGCCCTCGAGCGGGATTCACTCGAACGGCCTGACCCTGGCCCGCCGCGTCCTCACCGACCTCTCGGAGCGGCCGCCCGAGCTGGGCGGCCGCAGCGTCGGCGAGGAGCTGCTCGAGCCGACGGCGATCTATGTTCCGGCGGCGCGCGAGCTGCTCGTCTCGGAGGTGACGGTTCGCGGGTTGGCGCACATAACCGGCGAGGGACTGCTCAACCTCCTGCGCCTGCACGCCGAGGTCGGCTACCGGATCGACGCGCCGCTGCCCCGCCCGGCAATCTTCGACCTGGTCGCCGAGCGTGGCGCGATCACCCCCGCCGAGCTTCACGAGGTGTTCAACCTGGGCTGCGGGTTCTGCTGCGTAGTTCGCGCCCGCGACGCCGCTGTGGCGCTCGAGCTACTGAGGAGACGGCACCCGGGCGCCGCGGTGATCGGTGAGGTCACCGATCGCGCCGGTCTGGTGGAGCTGCCCGGAGCGGGGCTCGTCGGCACCCGCGAGGAGGGGTTCACGGAGGTCGAGCGCGGCTAGCCTCCCGCCGGGCTAGGCCAGCTCCCAGAGCTCCCCGGTCACTACCCGAACCGGTTTGATCCGCCACTCCGAGGCGAGCCGCCAGAGCTCGGCCGCGGCGCGGGGGGTGGGCAGCTCGCAGACGGCCTCCACCTCCACCAGCGCCATGCGCCCGAAGCGGCGCAGGGCCTCGATGATCGTCGGCGGCTCACCGCCCGCGGGCTCCGCCCCGGCGGCCATCGCCGCGTCGCGGTAGTTCTCGTAGGAGGCGGAGCCGTAGACACCGCGGCGGCTGCCATCGGCCGCGACGAAGTAGGCGGTGGGGAAGACGACGCGCTCGCCCCCCTGGGCGTGCTTCGCCTTGCCGAGCCGGCGCGCCTCGTCGGGAACCGATCGCGTCTCGTCGAGGTCGGCGCCGAAGGCCTCGACGGTGGCATGAGACTCCAGGTCGATGCGAAAGCGCGCGACGTCGAGCCCCGCGCGCCGGGCCTCCTCGACCAGAGGCTCAGTCGTGTCGAGCTTGCGGCGGAAGCACAGGAGCCCCTCGCGCAGCGCCCGCAGGTAGCGGTAGCCGCCGTCGGGGGCCTGCTCCTGCGCTGCCTTGACCGCCATGCAGGCCGGGAAGGTCGTGCGGATCGGTCCCTCGAGCCAGAGAAGGGGGTCGATCGGCATCCGGGACGAGTCCGAGACCCGGAGCCAGTGGATCAAGAGGCTGTCGAACACGTCGCGGGCCCCCCCGATCTCGGCCGAGGCGTCCTCGTAGCCCGCGGTGTAGTCGCGGGCAAGGCCGCCCATGACCCAGGTGAAGCGCAGCTCGTCGCCGAACTCCATCATGAGCTTTCGAACCCGCGGCTCCGCCGCCCATGAGGAGGAGCAGGCGGGATCGGTTACGTAGCGAACCTCGACCGGCACTGGTCGGGGGGCCAATGCCCCCGCGCCGGCGCCCCGAAACTAGACAGCGAGAGAATTGCCGACACCGTGACGAGGCACGATCAGCTCCCCCACGTCCCGTCGCGTGGGTACCGTGGTCAGTTGGTGGTGGGCGAGTGGTGATCGGCGCCCTTCTGAACGGACGCTTTCGCCTGGAGGAGAAGATCGGCTCCGGCGGGATGTCCACGGTCTACCGCGCCTTCGACCCGACGCTCGAGCGCTGGGTCGCGATCAAGATCATGCACCGGGACATCTCGACCGACCCGGACCAGCTCGAGCGCTTCCGGCGCGAGGCCCGGGCGGTGGCTCGCCTGTCCCACCCGCACATCGTCACCGTGATCGACGCCGGGGAGGACGACGGTACGCCCTACATCGTCTTCGAGTACGTAGAGGGCGAGACGCTGAAGGACCGCATCCGCCGGCTTGGGCGGCTTCCGGTGGACGAGGCCGTGGCTTACGCGATCGAGATCGGCCGCGCACTCGAGGCCGCCCACGCGCAGCGTCTCGTGCACCGCGACGTGAAGCCGCAGAACGTCTTGATCGACCGCGAGGGACGGGCCAAGGTGACCGATTTCGGGATCGCGCGCTCCCTCGAGGCCAAGGGGCTCACCGCGACCGGGCGGGTGCTCGGCACGACCGATTACGTCTCACCCGAGCAGGCGCTGGGCTACGAGGTCACCGAGCAGTCGGACGTCTACTCGCTCGGGGTCTGTCTCTACGAGATGCTGGTCGGTGAGGTTCCTTTCCAGGCCGATACCCAGGTGGCAGTCGCCATGCGGCACGTCCGCGAGCCGCTGCCGGACGTTCAGCGGCTGCGGCCCGAGATCTCGGCGGCGCTCGCGGCGGTCATCGAGCGGGCCACCGCCAAGGAGACTCGCAACCGCTATCGCACGGCAGCCGAGATGGTGCGCGACCTCGAGGAGGTGCTCGCCATCGAGGCCGCGCGAGCCGGCGACACCAGTGGCGAGGCGACCCTGGTGCTCCAGTCCCTGCCCGGCGACACCGGCGGCTTCGCCCCCGCCCGCCTGCGCCACCCGCGCCGCGTCCTGTTCGGCACGATGATCGCCCTCGGGCTCGTGTTCGGCGCGATCGCCTACTTCGCCACGCGGACGGAGCCGGGACCGGGGCCGGCGGCCACGCCGAAGGCCGCGGGGCTGCGCTCGGTGAAGCTGGCGGGGGACGCGGTGAGCGACTACGACCCCGAGGGCGACGGCGAGGAGTCGCCCGGCTCGACCCAGAACGTGATCGACGGCAACCTGACCACGAGCTGGGACACGGAGACCTACCACGACGGCTTCGCCGGGGTCAGCAAGAAGGGCGTGGGCATCTATGTGAACACCGGGAAGCCCGTGCGGGCCCGCCAGCTCGATCTCGTCACCGCCACGCCCGGGTTCAAGGCGCGCGTGGCGGCGTCCAACACCGTGCCCGATGACGTGGGGCGATGGACGCCGGTCAGCCCGACGCAGCGGATCGGCCAGAACGCGCGCATCCCGCTGCGCACCAACGACCGCGCCTACCGCTACTACCTCCTCTGGATCGTCTCGCTCCCGCCCGGCAACAAGGCCGACGTGCGGGAGCTCAGCCTGAAGAAGTAGGGCTCCCGCAAAGCTCAGAACAGGTAGCGCCGCTCGCGATCGTGGCGCTCGAGGGCGAGCCGCAGCAGGCGCTCGAGCAGCTCCACGTAACCGACGCCGCTGGCCTCGAACAGCTTCGCGAACACGCTGGTCGCGGTGAACCCGGGGATCGTGTTGAGCTCGTTGACCAGCACCCGGGCCTGGCCGCCCGGGTCCTCGACGAAGAAGTCGACGCGGGCCATCCCGGCGCACTCGACGCGCCGGAACACCTCGACGGCGAGCTCCCGCACGCGCTCCCGGACGGCGGCGGGGACCGGGGCGGGAACCACGAGCTCCATTCCGCCGGGCGTGTACTTCGCCTCGTAGTCGTACCACTCCGCGTGGGGAACGATCTGGCCCGGCTCGGAGGCCTCCGGGTCCGAGTTGCCCAGAACCGAGCACTCCACCTCCACCCCGCGGGCCATGGCCTCGACCACGGCCACCGGGTCGTGCTCGAACGCGGCGCCCAGCGCGGCCCGTAGCTCGGCCTTCGACTCCACCTTTGAGATCCCGACCGACGACCCGAGCCGGGCCGGCTTGACGAACACCGGAAGGCCGAGTCGCTCCACCGCGGTCGGGTCCTCACCGTCGCGCGCGGCCGCGTACTCGACCTGCGGCACCCCGGCCCGGCCCATCAGGTCCTTGAACACCAGCTTGTCCATCGCGACCGCCGAGGCCATCACCCCCGCCCCGACATAGGGCACGTCGAGCACCTCCAGCAGCCCCTGCACCGTCCCGTCCTCGCCGAACGGGCCGTGGAGGGCGGGGAACACCACGTCGGCCCCGAGCAGGCCGGCACCGGGCTCGAGCGTCACCGGCCCGCCGTCGCGGGCCCAGCGCCCGTCGCGTCCGATCTGGACGAAGAGGACCTCGTGCCCCGCCTCCGCCAGCGCCTCCCGGACCGAGGAGCCGGAGGCCAGCGAGATCTCGTGCTCGCTCGAGCGCCCCCCAGCCAGGACGGCGACCCTCACCCCGGAGGCGTGCCCGTGGTCGGAGTGGTTGGTGCGGGGGGCGCCGGCGTCGTCGTGGTGTTCGTGTTCGTGTTCGTGTTCGTGTTCGGCTGCTTCGCCTTCTGTGGCTTCAGTTGACCGACCACGAGCACCACGGTGGCCCCCTTCGGAGCGGTGGCGCCTCCGCCGGGATGCTGGTCGAGCACCTTGCCGTCCTGGTCGGCGCTCGTGACCGTACGCTGCTGGGTCGCGGCCGAGAGTCCCGCCGCTCGGAGCGCCCGCTCCGCCGCCGCGGCGTCGCGCCCGACGAGGTCGGGCACGCTGACCTGCTGGGGCCCCTTCGAGACCGTGATCGTGACCCGAGCGCCGCGGGAGAGCCGGGTCCCGGCGGCCGGATCCTGCGAGAGGACCTGGTCGACCGGCTGGTCTGAGTTCTGCTCGGCGACGGAAACCGCAAAGCCCTTCGAGTCGAGCTGATCCACGGCCGACGTGCGGTCCAGGCCGATGACGTCGGGCACGCTCACCCGCTGCGGGCCCGAGCTGACGAACAGGCGGACCCGCGTCCCCCGCTCGACGTCGGTCCCTTCCTTCGGAACCGTGCCGATGGCAAAGCCCGCCCTCACGGAGTCGGACGGCCGGGTATCGAGGTTGACCTTGAGCGACGCCTTGTTGAGCTGCTTGACCGCCGTCTCCCTCGGCAGCCCCTTCACCGATGGGACGCGGACCTCGCCCGGGCCGTTCGAGACGAACAGGGTCACGGTGGAGCGCTTGTCCACGTCCTTGCCGGCCGACGGATCCTGCTTCACGACCTCGTCGAACGGCGCGTTGCTGCGCACCCGGATGTCCCGAGCCTGCAGGCCGGCGCGGTCGAGGAGGCGGTGGGCGTTGATCAACTGCTTGCCCTCGACGCTCGGCACCGCGACCTGTGCCGGATGGGTCAGGCCGCTGACCGCGAGGTAGGCGAGCAGCCCCGCGAGCGCCAGCACGAGCACTCCCAGGCCGTACAGCGGCCAACGCCGGCGAGGAGGGGCCGCGGTGGCGAGCGCGCCGGGCGGCGCCCCCTCCGAAGCCGCCGCCTGCTGGCCGTTGGTGTCGGGCGCTACCGCGGGCGAGCCCTCGGCCGCCGCCACACCGGCGGCGAGCGCGGGCGCCGCGGCGGCCCCCTCCGCGCCCGGCGGGAGGACCAGGGGGGCGAACGCCGCGGTCTTCTCCCCCGTGGGGGCGGCCAGATGCGCCTGGACGGACTCGAGCGCCGCCGCCATGTCGTCGGCGCTCTGCCAGCGCTTCGCGGGGTCCTTGGCCAGCGCGGCCATCACCACCGACTCGAGCCCCGGATCGACGTCCGGCCTCAGCTGCCGCAGCGGGGCCGGTGGCTCCGAGAGGTGCTTCAGGGCGATAGCGACCGCGCTGTCGCCCTCGAACGGCAGCCGCCCGGCGAGCATCTCGTAGAGCATCACGCCGATCGAGTACAGATCCGAGGCCGCGGTGACCGCCTGCCCCTGGGCCTGCTCCGGCGAGAGGTAGTGGGCGGTCCCCATAATCGACCCGGTCTCGGTGATCTCCGAGGTCCCGTAGCGGGCGATGCCGAAGTCGGTGACCTTCGCGTTCCAGTGGTCGTCGACGATGACGTTGTGCGGCTTGAAGTCCCGGTGGATGACGCCGTGGCGGTGGGCAAACCCGGCGGCGTGGAGCATCTGGATGCCGAGGTCGATGGCGCGCTCCTGCGGCAGCGGCGCCTCGCGTTCGATGATTTCCTTGAGCGTCCGGCCGCGTAGGCACTCCATCGCGATGTAGTAGGTCCCGTCGTGCCGGCCGCGGTCATAGACCCCGACGACGTTGGGGTGCGAGAGCCCGGCGGCCGAGGACGCCTCGCGGCGGAAGCGCTCGACGAACTCCGCGTCCTGCGCGTAGCGGCTGTGAAGCACCTTGAGCGCGACCTCGCGGCCTAGATGGGTGTCCTCGGCGCGGTAGACGTCCGCCATCCCGCCGGCGCCGATCCGGCCCAGGATCCGGTAGCGGCCATCGACCAGCGTGTTGTCGGCGACCTCGGTCATCTCCCGCGGAGGAGCACCTCCAGGACCCGCTTGGCCATCGGTGCCGCCACCGTGCCGCCCTGACCGCTCGTGCGCTCGACCGTGGCTACGATCGCCACCTTCGGGTTGTCGACCGGCGCGAACGCTATGAACCACGCCTGGTTCACTCCGGCCGAGCGCTCGGCGGTCCCCGTCTTCCCGGCCACCCTGACGCCGGAGAGAGCGGCCGCCGTGCCCGTTCCCTCCTCCACCACGTGGGTCATCATCGCGGCGAGCTGCCCGGCCGCCTTGGTCGACATCACCCGCGCCTGCCGCGCGGGGTGGAAGCCGTCGATCACCCGCCCGTCCTTGGCTACCACCCGCTCGCTCAGGCGAGGCCGCATGAGCTTCCCCTTGTTGGCGATGGCAGCGGCGACCTCGGCCATCTGGAGCGGGGTGACCTCGAGGCGCTCCTGGCCGATCGCGACCCGACCGATGTCGATGGGGTCACCGGGCCCGAGAAGGCGGCTGCCCTGGTAGACGCCGCTCGGGTGCATCTGGTCGGCCGGATAGTCGAGCTCGGGATTTCGGTCGAACCCGAAGCGGTCCATGTAGCGGAACAGCGTCTTGGCGCCGAGCCTGACCCCGACCTGGGCCCACACCGTGTTCACCGAGTGGGTGAGGGCGTCGGTGAGCGAGATGTCGCCGAACTGCTCGCCGCCGAAGTTCGACAGCGGGGCGCCGCCGATCATCTTCGGGGACGAGCCGTTCAGGACCGACTGGGGGGTGAACTTGCCGGTGTCGAGCGCGGCCGCCGCGGTCACGACCTTGAACGTGGACCCCGGGGCGTAACGGCCCTGAGTCGCGCGGTTCAGCACCGGCGAGCCCGTCGCCCGCTGGAGCTGGCCGAACCGCGAGGGGATCAGGTTCGGGTCATAGTCGGGTACCGAGGCCATGACCCTGATCCGGCCGGTGGTGGGCTCGAGGGCGACGATCGAGCCCGGCTGTCCGCCGAGGGCCCCGATCGCCGTGCGCTGGGCCGCGGGGTCGAGTGTGGTGACCAGGTCGTTGCCCTCGCGGCTGCGGTTCTCGAGCCGGGAGAGGATGGAGCTGAACTCGTTCTGCTGGCCGGTGAGCTGGTCGTTGCGCGAGCGCTCGAGGCCGGCGCGGCCGTAGCGGATGAACGAGTAGCCGACGGCGTGCGAGAACAGCGGGCCGGTGGGGTAGACGCGGGTGAAGAAGCGGTCTTGGCCCTGGCCGTGGGGGCGGTTGCGGGCGAGCACGGTGCCGTCGCGGGCCAGGATCAGCCCCCGCGGGATCCGCTGGTCGCGGATGAGATCGCGGCGGTTGTTCGGGTTGTGGGCGAGCCCGGAGGCCCCGAATACCGAGTTCCACGAGGTGGCAGCGATCAGCACCGCGAACAGGACCACCGTGACCCCGAAGAGCTGGGCGATCTGGCGGTTCACACGAGTCCCCCGCGCCGCACCCGCTCCGCCCGGGCGTGGTCGGAGACGATCAGCAGTAGGGCCAGCAGCACCATGTTGGCGACGATGGAGCTGCCCCCGTAGGAGACGAACGGAAGGGTCACCCCGGTCAGCGGGATCACCTTGGTCACCCCTCCGACGATCACGAACACCTGCAGCCCGAACACCGCGGTGAGCCCGGCGGCCAGGAGCTTCGAGAACCCGTCGTTCGCGAGCACCGCGGTCTTGAACCCGCGCGCCGCGAACAGGAGGTAGACGAGGATCAGGGCCGCCGCGCCGAACAGCCCGAGCTCGTTCGTGATGACCGCGTAGATCAGGTCGGTGTGGGGCACCGGCAGTACCGCCCGGCCGTCGAGCCCGGTGATGATCGACTCGCCGAAGCCCTGGCCGAAGAGCTTGCCGTCAGCCTGGGCGAACAGGGACTGCGCCACCTGATAGCTGCCGCCGACCGCCTTGTAGAGGCGCGGGTCGAACGGGTGCAACCAGGCCTCGACCCGCTGGTGGACGTGCGGGATCTTGTCCGCGAAGAACAGCGAACCGCCCAGGAACAGGGTCGCCCCCACCGTGATCAGCGAGATGCGGCCGGTGGCCACCCACAGGAGGGCGAGGAAGCCGCCGAAGAACATCAGCGAGCTCCCCAGGTCGCGGATGACTATCAACATCACCATGGAGAGCCCCCACACGAGCAGCAGCGGCCCGAAGTGCTTGAGCGACGGTCGCTCCCGGGCCACAGCCACGAGCGACGCGACCAGCACGGCGAGGAGAGCGGCGTCGGCCGGGCCGAGGTGGAGGGCGAGGACGATCAGGATCACGGCCGCCGCCGGCAGCCCGTAGAGCAGGAGCTGGCGCCCGAGTGGAAGGGGCCGCAGCCGGGGACGCACCAGCAGGTCTCGGGTCTCCCGGAGGTAGCTGGCCAGGAAGACGATGATCGCGAGCTTCGCGAACTCGGCGGGCTGGAACTTCACCGGCCCGAGGTCGACCGCGAGGTACGCCCCGTTCACGGGGGCGCCGAACCCGGGCACCCGCGGCAAGGCGAGCAGCGCGATCCCGGCGAGCGCGATCGTGTAGCGATAGCGCTCGAGCGCGTGGTGGTCGCGCAGGAGCACGATCGTCGCGCAGAAGCAGACGAGCCCGAAGATGAACCACTGCGCCTGCTCGCGGGCCAGGTCGGCGTGGATGCGGTAGATCATCACCAGCCCGAAGGCGGCCAGGAGCGCCGCGAGCGGGAAGAGGTAGGGGTCGGCGTCGGGGAGCCGCGCCCGGATGAACAGGTGGGCGAACACGCAGCAGCCGAGGAACACGGCCCCGTAGGTCACTGTGGCGTCGCTGACGTGGCTCGTGCGGGTGATCAGCACCGCGGTGAACCCGGCGGTCACGAGCAGCGAGACGGGGATCAGTCCGAACAGCTCGCGCAGGCGGGCCGACATCAGCGCGTCCTCAGGGGCTCGAGCTGCCCGCGCTCGAGCGCCCGAACGACCGCCATCGCCTCCGAGCGCGAGCGCCACTGATTGTCCAGCACGTGCGAGCGCCGCGAGGCCGGGATCGCGCGGGCGGGAACCGCACTCTCGTACTGCGCGCTGTAGAGATGGATGCCCAACGGGAGCTCGTAGGGCAGCCCGCGATAGACGGTCACGAGCGCGGCTTCATCGGTGCCGACGAAGTACACCTGCCGGCTAGCGGCGTACAGCCCCACGACCACCGCCGCGATCACCAGCAGGGCGAGCGCGAACCGCACCGACGGGCCGGTCCGCCGACGCCGCCGGCGGCCGTCACGGGTCGGGGCGGCCGCCCCCCGAGCGCCCGGGCGTCCCGAGTCTCGGGACGCCGCGCGGACCTCCTCGGTGGACAGGCCCTCGAGGGTTCGCGCTCCGGAGAGGGTGGCCGGCTCCTCGGCGCCATCCTCGGCCGCCTCAAGCCGGAACAGCACCACCGTGATGTTGTCCCTGCCGCCGCTCTGGTTCGCCGCCCGCACCAGCGCGTCGGCTGCGTCCTGGAGGGTCGGCGCCTGGCGGAGCACCGAAGCCACGTCGTCGTCGGAGACCATGCTGGTGAGCCCGTCGGAGCAGAGGAGGAAGACGTCCCCGGCGCGCCCGCTCACCCTGTAGGTGTCGACGTCGACGTCCGGCTCGGGGCCGAGCGCGCGGGTGATGATCGACTTCTGGGGGTGGTGCTCGGCGGCCTCCGGCGAGAGCTGCCCGCTCCGCTCGAGCTCGGCCACGAGCGAGTGGTCCCGCGTGAGCTGCCCGAGCTCGCCGCCCCGCAGCAGGTAGGCCCGGCTGTCGCCCACGTGCGCGATCGAGACCTCGCGGTCGCGGACGATCGCCGCGGTCAGCGTTGTGCCCATGCCACGGCGCGACTCGTCGCGCTGGGCGAGCTCGTGGATCTGACGGTTGGCCTCGCGGACGATCCGCACGAGCTGGGCCTCGGGGGGCTCCTCGGCGTGAGGCCGCCTGGCGACCGCATCGGCGGCGAGGTGGGAGGCGACCTCGCCGGCCCGCGCGCCACCCATGCCGTCGGCCACCGCGAAGACCGGAGGGGCGACAACGAGCGCGTCCTCGTTCGACTCCCGCTGGCGGCCGACGTCCGTGGCCCCGGCCTGCTCGGCGATGCGCAGCGCCACGCGACTACTCCTCGTAGCGGTACTCGGTGTCCCCGATGCGGATCAGGTCGAGCTCGCGCAGGCGCTCGGGGGCGCGGATCTGCCTGCCGTTCAGATAGGTGCCGTTGGTCGACCCCATGTCCTCGATATACATGAACTGGCCCTTGGGATAGATGCGGGCGTGGGTCGACGAGGCGAACGGGTCGTCAACCCGAATGTCCACCCCGTTTCCCCGCCCGAGCGTGACTCCGGACGCGACGTCGAACGAGGTCCCGGGGTCCTGCCCCATCGCCGCCACCACCTCGAGCCTTGGCTTCCCGCTCGGACGCCCGTCCGCCGCGGCGCCCCGGCGCCGAGCCGGGTGGTCCGTCTCGGAGGGGCCCTCGGGCGCCGCCGAGACGTCCTTCAGCGCGCTGCGAATCACCCACAGCAGGAACAGATACAGCACGGCCAGGAAGCCGAACTTGAGCGCTACGGCGAGCGGCTCGTCCACGGCGCCCCGCTAGTCCAACTCGAAAGTCAGCTCGGTCAACCCGAGCGTGATCCGGTCTCCCTCCCGGAGCTCCGCCCTGTCGGTCCGCCGCCCGTTGACCTTCACGCCGTTCGTCGAGTCCAGGTCCACGATCGTCCAGCTCCCGTCGTCCTGGCGCAGCTCGGCGTGGCGGCGAGACACGTTGGGGTCCTCGAGCACGATGTCGCACTCCCGGCTTCGACCGACGATCGCACGCTCGCCCCGAACGACGTCGCGCCGGCCGTCGCCGACGAGGAGCGCACGCGGGGGTGGGGGTGGGGGGGCCGCAGGAGGTCGCTCGGGCTCCAGCACCCGTTCGCCCCGATCCGGCGAGTACACCATCGTCTGCCCGAAGTCGCCCGCGGAGGGGGCCATCTCGGCGTCGGCGGGCTCCTCCTCGGGAGGAGCGAGGAGCTGGGCCTGGATCCCGAACTCGCCTAGCTCGAGCCGGTCGTCGGTCAGCAGCTCGACCTGGGGCCGGCTCGTCAGGGCGAGCCCCTCCTGGCGGGCGTGCTCCAGCAGGTAGTCCGAGAGCTCCTTGCGAAGCGCGGGCTCGTAGCTCTGGAACTGCTCACGGTCGGCGGGGGAGAGGAAGACGCGGTAGTGGTTGGGCACGTACACGCGGGAGATCGAGACGACCTGGTTTTCCTCCATCTCCTTGACCAGCTTGTGCCCGAGCTCTACCGGCTGCACTCTCGACTTGAACGCGCGACTGAACGCGCCCTCGACGAGGCCGCCCAGCTTGGCCTCCAGGTTGCGCAGCACGCTCATGGTGCGCTCAGGGTAGTGCTACACGGCGCTCGCCGGCTCTGCGCTGGCTCCGGCCGCTGGGCGCCAGAGCGCGGCGGTGCACACCGCCACGAGGGCGGCCACCGCGGCACCGGCCAGCGACCCGCGCGCGGAGTCGAACGGCGTGGTGGAGGCGAGCAGGCCGCCGAGCGCTCGGTGCGCCAGCGCGAGCCCGGCCGTCCAGGCCGCCGCCCCCGCGAGGTCCAGCACCAGCAGGCGGCCGCGGACGGCCAGAGGCAGGACCGCGGCGAAGCCCGCCCACACGACTACCGGCGCAAGCGCGGGCGAGGTCAGCGCGGGGCCGAGCGCGTGGGCCGTGGCCGCGCCGACCGAGCCCTGCCAGTCGCCTCGAGGCAGCGTGCCGTCGGCGGCGCCGAACAGCAGGTGGACGCCCGTCAGCACCTCGGTGGCCGCGAGCCATAGGAAGCCCGCCGCGGCCAGCCCCGCCCGCCGCCAGGCGGTGCCGGCCAGCCCGGCGACCCCGACGAAGGCGGGCCCTAGGCCGGCGAGCCCGAGCAGCGGCGCGAGCGCGGGCAGCGACCACGATGTCCCGGCCCGCGGCAGCAGCAGGGGGATCGGGAGCAGCGCCGCGGCCACGACGAGGGCCGTCCCCTGGCGACCGGCCTCCGGCGACGCGAGCCAGCCGCACAGTCCGGCGGCGGCGACGAGCCAGCCGACCCGTGGCAATAGCGCGACCGCCGCGGCGACCGCAACCGCCGCGGCCAGCGGGGCGAACGGCGGCCCGGGTCCAAGCCGCTCGAGGGCGACGAGCAGGAGCGCTCCGGCGACGAGCCCGGCCCCGAGGCGCTGCGCGATCAGCCCGAGCTTCCCACCGGGCTCGAACCGAACTGCCCGGGGCCGGCGAAGTCGCAGCCCGAGCGGGCGGCGGTCGCGGCGGGGGAGCCCCACCCGGGCGAGGGTCTTCGGCTCGACCAGGCCGCCCTCGTCCGAGAGCAGCGGGCCGGCTGCCTGGAGCTCGGATCGCAGCGCGCCGAGGGGCGGACGGCGAGCCGGCGCGGGATCGAGGGCCGCGTCGATCGCCTCGCAAAGGGCAGGCGGCAGGTCCCCTCGTCGACGGCCGAGCGGCGGCGGTCGCCGTGGCGCCCGCCGGCCGGTGGTTGGGCCACGCGCGCGCAACGGGTTGGCTCCGGTCCACGCCTCATACAAGGTGAGGGCGAGGGAGTAGACGTCCTCGGCCGGCGACGCGTCATGACCGTCGGCCTGCTCCGGGGCCATGTAGGCGAGCGTCCCGACCGGGTCGCCGCTGGACACGTGCGGATCGCCGCTCGCGTGCGCGATGCCGAAGTCGGTCAGCTTCGCGAACCCGCTGCCGGCCGCCGGCTCGGCCACCACCATCACGTTTGCCGGCTTGACGTCGCGGTGGATCACCCCGCGACCGTGCGCGTGCTCGAGCGCCTCGCAGAGCGCGGTGCCTATCCGCGCGACGTCCCGGTCCGCCACCGCTCGGGCCTCGATCAGCTCGGCCAGCGTCCGCCCCCGCACCAGCTCGGAGACCAGGTAGAGGTGGTGCTCGTCGGCGGCGAGCTCGTACAGCGCGACGATCCCGGGATGCCCGAGACGGGCGGCCGTGCGCGCCTCGCCGCGGACGCGCTCGTCCTCGGAGGGATCGTCCCCGCGGGGGACCACCTTGATCGCGACCTCGCGCTCGAGCCTCTCGTCCCGGGCCCGCCAGACCGCGCCAAACCCGCCCGCCCCGAGTCGGCGGATCAGGCGATAGCGACCGAGGACGAGCGGGCCCTCCGCATCCGACGAGAGGCGGGCGGTGGCCTCGGTCGCCGGCTCAGCCAGCCTCACCGTGGTGTCTCGAGCCTCCATCACGCCTCTGTTCGGCCCGGCGAGCAGCCTCCCTGCCGACCCGAGCGCGGCGCCGAGATCCGAATCAGACCGACGGAGCGGTCATACTCCGGCCCACCTGCGTGGCAGGGTGCGCCTCCGCCGGCCACGCGCGTGACCATGGCGTTCCTCGAAGAACCGGACACTCGGCCCCCGAAGCGCCGCCGTCGCTCGCGCACCGCAACCATCGATCGGCAGACCCTCATGGTCCGCCGCACCGTAGCGGTGGGCGTCGGGGTGCTCCTGATAGTCCTGGTAATCCTCGGCATACGCGGTTGCCTCAACGCGCAGAAGCGCCAGTCCTACAAGGACTACGCCCGCAACTCCGCCGATCTCGTCCGCGAGTCCAACCAGCAAGGCACCTCGCTGTTCAAGATCCTCTCGGCTCCGCCCGGGCGCGATCAGATGGTCACCCTCCAGAACGACCTGAACGGCGCCCGCCTCCAGTCGGCGCAGCTCGTCGATCGGGCCAAGGGGCTCAGCCACCCGAGCGAGCTGTCGGACGCCGAGAGCTACCTGGTCGAGACGCTCAAGTTCCGTCGCGACGGCCTCGCCGCGATCTCCGATGCCGTGCCCACGGCCCTCAGTGGCCAGAACCGGCGCTCCGGCGTGAACCGGATCGCCGCCGAGATGCAGACCTTCCTGACCAGCGACGTGATCTACAGCCAGCGCTTCATGCCCTCGCTCCAGCGGGCACTTGCCGATGAGGGGGTGCTCGACGAGGTCACGATCGCGCGGAGCCGCTTCCTACCCGACATCGGCTGGCTCGATCCGGCCACCGTCAGCGATCGCCTCTCCGGAACCGGCACTGACCGTAGCGGCAAGCCGGCCAAGCCCGGGCTCCACGGCACCGGGCTCGGCACGGTGTCGCTCGGTGGACAAACCCTCACCCCGGGCGGCTCGGCGGCGATCACGCTTGCCAGTGGCCTGAGCTTCCAGGTCCAGCTCTCGAACCAGGGGGACAACGACGAGACCGACGTCCCGGTGCGGGTAACCGTCGGCCGCGGGCCCGGCGCCCTCGAGCTGAACGGGCGGGTCGCCACCATCGCCGCCGGCGAGACCCAGACGGTCGACATCCCTCTGAAGGGCACCCCGCCCACCGGCCAGAACGTGCCGGTCACCGTGGACGTTCCGCCCGTCCCCGGCGAGAAGAAAGTGGACAACAATAGGCAGAGCTTCACGGTGATGTTCACGCGCTGAGCCTGGATCGCCGGGCCGACGTGGCGTCCCCCCGGATCCGGGCGGAGCGACCGCTAGGCTGAAGCGCCGAATGCATAACCTGACAACCACGCAGGGGATCGTGGCTCTCGCAGCGGGCGGGGTGGCGATCGTCGCCCTGCTCCTGGCGGTCGTCCTCGCCTTCCGGCTGCGTCAGATCCGGGTGGCACAGCGGGCCGTGCTGGGCGAGAGCGGCAAGGAGGACCTGGTGGCGCACGCGGCCCGCCTCGAGCACGCGTTCCTCCAGCTACGCGCCTGGGTCGAGGACGCCGCGGCGCAACTCGACGCCCGCGTGACCACGGCCGAGGACCGCCTCGACGGATGCATCGCGTACCTCTCGCTGATCCGCTACGACGCCTACGGGGAAATGTCGGGCCGCCAGTCGAGCAGCCTGGCGCTGCTCGACTCCCGGCGCTCGGGCGTAGTCCTCTCCTCGATCCTCCACCGCGAGCAGGCTCGGGTCTACGTCAAGCAAGTCCACGAGGGGGAGTCGGAGTTCGAGCTCTCCCCCGAGGAGCAACAGGCGATCGAGACTGCTCTCTCCGGCAGCGCCGGGGCGCGAGCCGAGGCCTGACCGGGCCGCCCGGCCGGTGCGCGCGCCGGGACGCCTTCGCGTCGCCTTCCTCGGGCCGAGGGGCACGTTCTCCGAGGAGGCCCTCCGGGCATCCGCGCCCGCCCGCATCGACGGCGTCCCCTACCCTACGGTCTGGGACACCGTCATGGCCGTTCAGGAGCGGGCGGTAGATCGGGCCGTCGTACCGATAGAGAACTCGCTCGAGGGAGGCGTCGCGGCAACGCTCGACGCCCTGGCCACCGAAGCCGACGCCGTCCGCATCGCCGGCGAGGTCGTCCTCCCGGTCCGCCACTGCGTGATTGCTGCTCGCGAAATGCCGCTGGAGGCGGTGACCCGCATGTTCTCCCATCCCCAGGCCACCGGCCAGTGCGCGCGCTTCCTGCGCGAGCGCCTACGGCATGCCGAGCGGATCGACGTGGGCTCCACCGCCGAGGCGGTCCGGATCGTGCGCGACAGCGGCGAGCCGTGGGCCGCCCTTGGCTCCCGTCTCTCGGCCGAGCTCTACGGCTGCCGGTTGCTGGCCGAGGGGGTCGAGGACCACCCGGAGAACCTCACGCGGTTCGTCTGGCTCGCCCCTGCGCCGGAGATCGCTTCGCACGAGTCCCGCGGCGCGCCGGCGAAGACCTCGATCGTCTTCTGGGGCACCGGCGACGAGCGCCCGGGCTGGCTCGTCTCGGTGCTGCGCGAGCTCTCCGACCGCGAGATCAACCTGACCCGGATCGAGTCGCGCCCCCGGCGCGGGCGCTTGGGCCGCTACATGTTCTTCGCCGACCTCGAGGGGGCCGAGCGCGAGCCGCGCGTGCGGGAGGCCCTGGCCGCCCTCGCACGGCGGGTGGAGTCGCTTCGCATCCTCGGCTCCTATCCCGCGGCCGGACCCCGCTAATCCGCCGGGGGACGACCGCTACACTGCCCGCGAGCCGTGGCGGCACGGGCAGCACGGACCCAACTGATCGAGGCTGGTGACGTAGATCCAGCTCCTGCCGGCGCGCTGCCTCGGGCCCGGCCGGAGCAGCGCGGAACCTCAACCGGGCGGGTGCTCGTGCTCAACGCGACGTTCGAGCCGATCAACGTCTGCACGATCCGCCGCGCCGCCGTCCTGATCCTCAAACGCCGGGCCGAGCTCGTCGAGCACGGCGACTGGAGCCTGCATTCGGAGCGTATGTCGCTCCCGCGCCCGGTGGTCATACGCCTCACCGCCTACGTGCGGATCCCGCGCGACGCCCACCGGAGGAAGATCACCCGCCGGGCCGTGTTCGCCCGCGACCACTGGACCTGCCAGTACTGCGGCCGCGAGCGCGGCAAGCTGACTGTCGACCACGTGATCCCGCGCTCGAAGGGCGGGGCCACGCGCTGGGAGAACATCGTGACCTGCTGCGCCCCTTGCAACCGCCGCAAGGGCGACCGGCTGCCCGGCCAGGTCGACATGCTCCCGCTCCGCCGCCCGAAGGCGCCGAGCCCGACGATCTTCATCCACGTCGCCACACCGTCGATCCCGCCGGCCTGGCAGCAGTACCTGATCGCCGCCTGAGTCCCAGATCGTCGAGGGGCGCCCACGTGGGCGCCCCTCGTTTCCGCTCGCTGGACCAGTTCTCGGGTGCGGACGGCCGGCTCAGCCGACCCGGTCGGAGGGACCACTCCCGACCTCCGCTTCCGAGGGTGCCACGGGTGGACTCCGTAGAACGGGGCCCAGCTCCGATCTAGCGGCCGGACACCTCCAGGGTCCCGAATCGTCTGTCAGTCAAGGCTTCGGACCACCTCCTTTCCCTGGTGAAGCCATTGAAGCAGACGCGCAGGTCGTGGCGCCGCGGGGGCTTCGGGAACTAGGCGCCCGCCGCGGAGCCGTCGGCGGTGCCTTCGACCTCGAGCTCGTCCCGCACCTGCGCGGCGGTATCGGCCGACTGCTCGGCCACCACGGCAACCGCGCTGACCCGGTCGTCGTCGCGCAGGTTCATGACCCTGACGCCCTGGGCGGCCCGGCCGTGACGCGAGATCCCGCGCACCCCGGTCCGCTGCACCATGCCGTTCTGGGAGATGAACACCAGCTCCTGGTGCTCGCGGACGACGAGTGCCCCGGCGAGCGCGCCCTTCTTCTCGGTGAGGCTGATGGTCTTGACGCCCATCGTCCCGCGGCCCTTGGCCGGGTACTCCTCGACCGGCGTGCGCTTGCCGTAGCCGTTCTCCGTCACCACGAGCACCTCGGTGTCCGGACGGACCACGTCCATTGCCAGCACGCGGTTGCCCCCCTGGGAGACGTTCATCCCCCTGACCCCGCTCGTGTCGCGGCCCATAGGTCGCACGTGGTCCTCGCTGAAGCGCGCCGCCTGCCCGGAGCGGGAGACCATGATGATGTCGTCGTCCCCGCTCGTGCGCCGCACCGCCACCAGCTCGTCGTCGTCGCGGATGCTGATCGCGATGATCCCGTCCGCCTCGATCCGCGTGTTGTAGGCGCCGAACTCGGTCTTCTTCACCATGCCCTGCCGAGTCGCGAAGACGAGGTATTCCCCCTCGGAGTAGTCACGGGTGGCCAGCACGGCCTCGACCCGCTCGCCCTCGCGCAGGGGCAGCACGTTGACGAGCGCCCGGCCCTTCGCGGTCCGCGACCCCTCGGGGATCTCATAAACCTTCTGCCGGTAGACCTTCCCCCGGTTCGTGAAGAACAGGAGATAGTCGTGCGTCGAGCACACGAAGAGGTGCTCGATGTAGTCGTCTTCCTTGATCTCCATCCCGGTAACCCCGAGCCCGCCACGCTTCTGCTTGCGGTAGGTGGCGAGCGGGAGCGACTTGATGTAGCCGGACTTGGTGATCGCGATGACCATCTGCTGGTCGGCGATCAGGTCCTCGACGTCGATGTCGCCCTCGGACTGGATGATCTCGGTGCGCCGTTCGTCCGCGTAGCGCTCCTTGATCTCGAGTAGCTCCTCCTTGATCAGCGCCATCACGCGCGACTCGTCGCCGAGGAGCTCCCGGAGCTCGCGGATCCGCTCGACGGTGTCGGCGTGCTCCCTCTTGATCTTGTCGGCCTCGAGGGCGGTGAGGCGCTGGAGCCGCAGGTCGAGGATGGCCTGCGCCTGGATCTCGCTGAGGTCGAACTCCTCAATGAGGCGCCGTCGGGCGGTGTCCGGATCGCGGGAGGCGCGGATCAGCTCGATCACCCGGTCCAGGTCGCTGATCGCGATCAGCAGGCCCTCCAGGATGTGCAGGCGGTCCTCGCGCTGGCGCAGCTCGTGCTTGGTGCGGCGGACGACGACCTCCCGCTGGTGGTCGACGTAGTTCTTGATCAGCGGAACCAACCCGAGGGTCCGCGGCACTCCATCGACCAGCGCGACCATGTTCACCCCGAACGTGGTCTGCAGCGGCGTGTGCTTGTAGAGCTTGTTCAGCGCGACCTGGTGGTTCTCACCCCGCTTGAGCTCGATCACCAGCCGGATCCCGGACCTGTCCGACTCGTCCCGCAGGTCGGAGACCTCCTTGAGGCGCCCCCTCTGCACCGCCTCGGCGATCTTGCGGATCAGCCCCGACCCGTCGTTGCGCCCGTCGCCCTTCGGAACCTGGAAGGGCATCTCATCGACGATGATCGCCGCCCTTCCGCCCTTCAGCTGCTCGACGTGGACGCGGCCCTTGACCACGATCCGGCCGCGACCCTCCTCGTAGGCCTGGCGGATCCCGTCGCGGCCCGAGATGATGCCGCCGGTCGGGAAGTCGGGCCCCTTGACGTGCCGCATGAGCCCGGCGACATCGATCTCGGGGTCGTCGATGTA
>DASQXU010000062.1:0-8537 GCA_035639555.1 Thermoleophilaceae bacterium | reverse complement strand
CCCGATCGCCTCCGCCTTCGAGTACCCGAAGAGCCGCTCGGCAGCGGGGTTCCAGGAGCTGATCTTGTCCTCGAGATCGATGATCACCGTCGCCACCGGGCTGATGTCGAGCAGCGACTCGAAGAACTGCTTTTGCCGCTGGAGCTCGCTGATGTCGTGGTAGATCACGATCCAGCCGACCTGGTCCGCGCCCACGACCAGGGGCGCCATCAGCACCTCCACCTCGACGAGCGTCCCGTCCTTGCGCATCCGCGGGGCGATGAGGTGAGCCGCCCCCTGCTCGGCTGCCTTCCGCGTCACCGCCTGGCCCTGCTCGACGAGGTCCTCCCGGCGAAGCACGAGCTCGTCGATCAGCTCCCCTACCGCCTCGTCGCACGTGTACCCGAACAGCACCTCCGCGGCGGGGTTCCACGACGTAACCCGCTCCTCGAGGTCCATCGTGACGACCGCGGCCGGGCTGAGCTCCAGCAGCGTCTCGTAGTACTGCTTCTGCCGGCGTACCTCCTCCTCGCTCCTGCGCAGCGCCTCCTCCGCCCGCTTACGGTCGGTGATGTCGAGCATGAAGCCCTGGGTATAGAGCGGCTCTCCCCGCTCGTCCCTGACGACCACTGCGTCGTCGCGGATCCAGACCGTGCGTCCGTCGCGGGCGAGCAGCCGGTACTCGAACGACCAGCTCGAGGCGCCCGAGGTCAAGGCCCGGCCGTGGTCAGTGATCACCCGCTCGCGGTCATCCGGATGGAGGAGCTTGGGGAAGAAGTCGGGGTCCTCGACCCACTCCTCCGGCGGGGTGCCGACGAGGGCCTCCACTTGGGGGCTGGTGTAGATGTTCGGGGCCGTCTCGGTGGGCTCGTCGATGTAGGTGACCAGTGGAAGTTGCTCGATCAGATCGCGGTAGCGCTTCTCGGCCTCGCGCTGCGCCTCCGCTGCCTGCTTGAGGTCGCCGACGTCGTGGTAGATCGCGTAGGACCCGGCCAGCTCGCCGTCCAGGAGCAAAGGCACGGAGAGGACCTCCACGTCCACGAGCGCCCCGTCCTTGCGAGTGCGACGGGTGACGACGTGGACTCGTTCCCTGCGGGCCCGGTCGCTGTGGGCGAGGGCCTCGGCGCGGACCTCGTCGTTGTTTGCCACCAGCTCGTCGACGCGCCGCCCGATCGCCTCGGCCTTTGAGAACCCGAAGAGGCGCTCGGCGGCCGGATTCCAGGAGCTGACCTTGTCTTCGAGATCGACGGTGACGACGGCCGTCGGGCTGATCTCGAGGAGCGACTCGAAGTACTGCTTCTGCCGCCTAAGCTCCGCCTCGCTTCTCCGGAGCGCCTCCTCGAGCTGCTTGCGCTCCGTGATCTCGAGCAGGAAGCCGTGGTGGTAGGCGGGGAGGCCGGTTTGCTCGTCGGCCACCACGCTGGCCTGGTCCAGGAACCAGCGCACCGTCCCGTCCTTGGCGATCATCCGGTACTCCATCCGGAACTGCTCACCGGTCTCGCGGGTGCGGACGCGCTCGGCGACCACGCGCTCGCGGTCGTCCGGGTGGACCACCCTCAGGAACAGCCCACCGTCCGAGGTCCACTCCTCGACCGTGTAGCCGAGCACCGACTCGAGCTGGGGACTCGCGTAGACGTTCGAGCTGACGTCGTCGAGGCGGTCGATGTAAACGGTCAGCGGCAGCCTCTCGATCAGATCCTCGGCGCGGCGCCGCTCCTCCTCGGCGCGCCTCTGCTCGCTTATGTCGTGGTAGATCGCGATGTGCCCCAGCGGCACGCCATCGGAGAGCACCGGCGCGGCTACCACCTCCACGTCCACGAGCGTCCCGTCCTTGTGGGTGCGGCGGGTGACCGCGCACCTCGGCCCCTCCTCGGCGGCCTGCTCGATGAGCCGGCCTGCCTCGAGCTGGAGCTCGGGGGTGGCCACCACCAGCGCGTCGAGCTTGCGGCCCACCGCCTGCTCGCTCGAGTATCCGAAGAGCTCCTCGGCGGCCGGGTTCCAGGAGGTGACGGTGGCGTCCGCGTCGAGCGTGACCGTGGCCACGCGGCTCAGCTCGAGCAAGGCCACGCTGTAGGGACCTAGGTCAGCAGGGTTGAGACGCGACTCCAACCAATCAATGGTAGGGCCCGTCGAGCGCACGGCGGCCGGCAGCTCCGGGCTGAGGTAGGCCGGCCTCGTCGGCGGTTACGGCGCGCCCGGAGCGGCGGGGACCGTGGAGTCGAGCCCCCACCGGTCGCCCTCTGCGGCGCCACGCCGCGGCCGCTTGCATCGGTCGGACCGAACCGCGCACCATGAGTGTCGAGGATGAGCCCGCGTCGTTCCTGGCGCCCGTGGCGACCGCGCCAGTTTGGCCGGATTGCTCCCCCGGCGCCCGCAACGAAGTAACACTTAGGCGCCCTCTACGCCGCAGTGCGCCCCCGGCGAGCGCTGCACGAGCTGCTGCCGATTGCTGCGGTCAGCGCCGAGGGGTTTCGGCGCCGTGTGGGATGCTGCGCCGCCTCGATGATTGCCGACCTCCACAACCACTACCCGATGCACCTCGTGCCCGATGCGGATGCCTCGCTGCTGAAGCTCGTGACGACGGCACGAGGGCGGTGGCGCCTACTGGACCGGCTGCAGGCGCTCGGCGTTGGGGTGGCCAGCCGGATCGCCAACTACCAGTCGTTCCACTCGGGCCCGCGATCGACCGTCCCCCTGATGCGCGCCGGGGGAGTCGGCGTGGCGCTCTCGGTCCTCTACTCGCCGTTCGACGAGATGAACGCCGACAAGCGTTACCACCATCCGCCGAGCGACGCCTACATACATAGCGTGCTTCGCCACCTCGAGGAGGTGGAGGAGGAGGTTGCAGGCCACCACGCCGAGGAGGCCACGGTGGCGCATAACCCGGGCGAGCTCGACGATGCGCTGGCCGCGGGCCGGGTGGCCCTTGTCCACTGCCTGGAGGGAGGGTTCCATCTCGGGCTGAGCCCCGAGGCGGTCGAGCGTGCAGTCGGCGCGCTCGCCGAGCGCGGGATCGCCTACATCACGCTCGCTCACCTGTTCTGGCGCCGCATCGCCACCCACGCCAATGCGATCCCCTTCCTCCCCGATCCGGTGTTCTACTTCCTCTTCCCCCAGCCCGCCCGTCGGACTCAGCGACCTCGCCCGGGCCGCGATGCGGGCAATGGTTCGGCGACGAGTGCTGATCGACCTGAGCCACATGAGCGACCGTTCGGTCGACGACGCCTTCGTCCTCCTCGACGAGCTGGATCCGGATCGGGCGGTGCCCGTGGTCGCATCGCACGCCGCGTACCGCTTCGGACGGCAGGAGTACAACCTCAGCGAGCGAACCGTGGAGCGGATCGCCGAACGCGATGGAGTGATCGGACTGATCTTGGCCGAATATCAGGCCGCCGACGGCCTGCGGGACCGACGCACCACGACGCTCGGCCAATCGCTGGAGGTCCTCTTCCGCCACGTCGACCGGTTGCAGGAGATCACCGGCTCGCACCGGCATGCCGCGATCGGCTCCGACCACGACGGGTTCATCAAGCCCACCCTGGCCGGCCTCGAGGACGCCGGGCAGCTGGGCTCGGTGGAGACGGCGCTGGCGCACCGCTACGGCGGGGCCGTCGCCGAGCAGATCGCCTCGGGCAACGTCCTTCGCCTGCTCCGGAGCTACTGGCAGGGAGGGAGCGTTCGCTAGCTCGCGGCGGACCGCTTTACCGACAGAGCGAGAAGAGTCGTCAGCCGGCCTTGTCGAGGGCCCTTGCCACCGCGACCTGACAGACGAGGCGCGAGACGGCCTGCTCGGGCGACCCCTTCCCTCCTCGAGGAATCGTCTACCGCGAGGCAGCGCTCGTTACCGCTCGCGACCATTTGCGGAGGACGGCCGCGAACTGCGAACGCGTGCTCCCCGTCCCACACCAGTCGCCTCCGCCGGCCCCGAGATGCGCTCTCCGCTTCCGCTCGACAGGGAGCACGGCACCGGTTTAGGCGTCACTCCTCCCCCGGATCGAGCCGATGCTCCTCGTCGTTTGGACCACTGTGCGGTGGTCCACCGAGCAGCGCCGACCGGTCTGCGTCCTGGGAGCCGCGCCCAGCCGCCCATAGGCCGTGCGGCCGAGCGTCACTTGGTCGGCGCCGGTTCCGAGAGTCCCGGCTCCTAACATCTTTCCTTGCGAAACCCGACCGCGGAGCGGACGAGCGAGATCGGCGGGTGCGATGAGCGAGACCTCGGGAGCGAGCGACGGACGCCGGGCCATCGTCGACGCCCACGTCCACCTCTTCGACCACACCGCCAACCGCTACGAGTTCCTGGAGCGCCGCGACGCAACTTTCGAGGCGCTCGTCGGGGAGTACTCGAGATTGCCGCGCACGTACCTGCTCGACGACTACCTCCGCGACAGCGGCTCGCGCCGGGTGGAGGGCATCGTCTGGCACGAGTTCCTCTCCGAGGATCCGGTCCGCGAGGCACGCTGGGGGCAGGCGCTGGCCGACGCCTCGCCGATCCCGCAGGCGCTGGTCGCGCTCGTCGACTTCGGCGATCCCGGGCTCGCGGAGCGGCTCGACGCCTACCGTGCCGTGGCAAACGTCACCGCCGTCCGCGAGCACCTCGGGTGGGACCCCGGCGACCCGCTCAGGCGCTTCGCCGCGCGGCCCGACCTGCTCACCGATCCGGCCTGGCGGGCCGGCCTCTCGTGCCTGCGTGGTTGGGACGTCGCCTGCGGGCTCGAGGTCTTCGCGCACCAGCTCCCGCAGCTGCTCGACGTCGTCCGCCTCGAGCCGGACATCCGCTTCACCTGCGCGGTCATCGGGTGGCCGCTCGACCTCACCGCCGAGGGTCGGGACCGCTGGGGGCGGAGCGTGGCGGAGCTGAGCCGCTGCGAGAACGTGTGCGCGGAGATCTCCGCGGTCGAGTGCGTCCTCGGCATGGACTGGACGGTTGAGCGGGCCCGGCCGTGGATTGAGACGCTCATCGACCTCTTCGGGCCCGACCGCTGCATGCTCGGCAGCCACCTGCCGATCGCCCGGCTCTCGCGCGGGTTCGAGCCGCTCTACGACGCCTACGAGGAGCTGCTCGCCGACCTCTCTCCTGGCGAGCGGGACGGCCTCTTCCGCGCCACCGCGACCGCGTGGTTCGGCCTCGACCGGGTCGGTCTCGCGGTGGGCGGTGCGGAGCCGCCCGCGACCGCACCTCAGTAGGCGATGGAGCGGAGCGGCGCTCCGGCTGAGGGCGACGACGCCCACGTCCGTGTCGGCCACCCCGAGCAGCGGGGCGCGGAGCATGCGCACGAAGGAGCTCGCGCGTAGGCCGTGGCCACGGGCGGGTCAAAACCCGCCCCTTCACGTGGTAGGCGGGCGAGTGGTGGCGGGTGCGGGTCGCCTGCTCGCTGGATACGAACATCACCCGCGCGATCACCCGCCCCTGGGCCGGTTGGGCGCCGGTGACGAGCCGCCTTGGAGGTTCACGAGGTGGTCCCCGACGATCGCCGTGACGGTCACGACGGCGATCTCGACTGCCCGCGGTGATCTGGCCCCGGTCGGGCGCCGCTCTGGCTCGCGCGCTCACCCGCCCGGCTCTCCCAGGCTCGAGCTCCGGCTGCGTGCGGCCGGCGGCGGCGCGTGGCGCCGGCAGGCTTGACGTCGCGGGGTCGGGCGGAGTCGGCGTTGGCGGGGGCGCGCCGGCGTTCGGGCCGCCCCAACGCCGGCCGCGTCCGCCGTTGACCGCGTGCTCGAGCGGGTAGATAATCCGCACCACAGCACCCCTGCCGCAGATGCCGGCGACGGAACATGGGCTCCTCGGCCGCGAGTCCGAGCTCGCGGTCCTCGACCGTCTGATCGGCGACGCGGCGCGCGGGCGTGGTCGCGTCGTCGCGCTCCGGGGGGAGCCGGGGATCGGCAAGACGCGGCTCGCGCGCGAGGCGCTGAGCCGCTGCGGGCGCCGCGGCTTCGAGCTGCGCGCCGCCGCCGCCGAGGAGATGGAGCAGCGGCGGCCGTTCGGCGTCGTGAGCGATGCGCTCGGCGTCGACCGGGCGCACGACCGCGAGCGGGCGGAGATCCGCGCGCTGTTGCGGGGCGGTGGCATGGCCGGCGGCGGCGTGCTCGCCGAGAGCGCCGTGCTCGAGTCCCGGGTCGCCGAACTCGTGCTGGAGCACGTCGAGGGCCTCTGCGCGCGCCACCGGGTGGCGCTGCTCTTGGAGGACCTGCACTGGGCCGACCCGTCGTCGCTGCTTGCCCTCCACCGCATCGCGCGAGCGGCCGGCGAGCTGGGGTTGCTCGTCATCTGCACTCTGCGGCCGTACCCGGAGCGGCGCGAGCTGCGCGCGCTGCTCGCCTCCCTCGAGCGCCTCGGGGCGACTCGGCTCGAGCTCGAGGCGCTCGACGCCGGGGCGGTGGGCGCGCTGGCCGAGCGGGTGGCGGGGGCGCCCCCGAGCGCCGCCCTCCGGCGGCGGCTCGAGGCCGTGGGCGGCAACCCGCTGTTCGTGATCGAGCTGGTGGCCGCGCTCGGAGCGCAGGGTCAGCTCGAGCGGGCGCCCGACGGCCTCGCCCAGGCGCGCGGCGACGGCCTGCCGCCGTCGCTGCGGCTGACCATCCTGCACCGGCTGAGCGCGCTGCCCGAGCGCACCCTGGAGGCGCTGCGGGCCGCCTCGGCGCTCGGCTCGAGGGTCGCGGTATCCGAGCTCGCGGTAGCGCTCGGCCGGCCGGTCGCCGAGCTCGCCGACGCGCTCGGGCCCGCGCTCAGCGCGCGGGCCCTCGTCGAGGCGGGCGACCGGCTCGCCTTCCGGCACGAGCTGCTCCGCGAGGCGCTCTACGACGACGTGCCGCTCGCGGTGCGGCGCGCGCTGCACCGCGAGCTCGGGGCGCGGCTGATCGCGGCCGGCGCGCCGGTCGAGCGGGTCGCCGAGCACATGCTGCTCGGCGCCGAGCCCGGCGACCGCGAGGCGATCGACTGGCTGCGCCGGGCCGGTCGACAGGCGGCCCCCCGCGCCCCCGTGGTGGCCGCGGAGCTGCTCGAGCGGGCGCTCGCCCTCACGCCCTCCGACGCCCCGTCCTACGACGAGGTACGCGCAGAGCTCGTCGAGCCGTTGGTCTGGAGCGGTCGGGGCGCCGACGTCGAGGCGCTCTGCCGTGAGGCGCTCGGGCGAGCCGGCGGCGCCGAGCGCGAGAACCACTTCCGCCTGGGCCTCGCCCGCGGCTTGCAAACCGAGGGTCGCCTGCTCGAGGCGCACGCCGAGTTCGAGCGGCTCGCTCGCTCTCCCTCGCTCGCCGAGCCGGCGCGGGCGCTCGTCGCGGCCTACGCGGCCAACCTCGGCGCCTTCCTCGGGGCCGAGGAGGCGGCCGAGGGCGCGGCGGCCGTCCTTAAGGCCGCCGGCGACGGGCCGGCTGGCGTGATCGCGCGGATCGCCCTCGCCGCCACCGCGCTCTTCTCGGGGCACTCCGATGTCGCGCTCGAGCGCCTCGATCGGCTGGCGCGGGCGGGCGCCGGCGAGTCGCTGCCCGTGCTGCTGCAGCGCGCGTTGACCCTGCTCGACCTCGACCGCCTCGAGGAGGCGCGCGAGACGATCGGCGCCGCCGACCGCGCCGTGCTCGGTGCCCCAGCCGGCCTGGCGCTCTGCCACGCCACGCTGGTGTCGATCGACTACCACGCCGGCCGCCTCGGCCGAGCGGTGGCCGAGCACGAGGCCGCCGTCGAGCTGGCCCGGCAGACGGGCCAGCGCTGGCTCGTCGCGAGCTACGCGCTGCGCGCCGCAATCGCCGTGCATCAGGGCGCGCTCGAGGAGGCCGAGCGCCCGCTCGCCGAGGCGGAGGCGCAGCGCGCGGAGCTCGGCCCGCAGCTCGGCGCCGCCCTGGTGCCGCTGGCCCGCGCCCGCCTTGGGGAGGCGCGCGGCGAGCTCGAGGCGGCCGCCGCCGCGACGGCGGAGTGGTGGCAGCTCGCGCGCCGCTTCGGCCTGCGCTCGCACCTGGCCTGGTTTGCCCCGCCCATGGTCGGGATCGCGCTGGCCGCCGGTGAGCGCGCGCTCGCCGAGGCGATGTCCGCCGCCGCGGGTGCGGTCGCCGCGGCGCTTCCGATCCCGAGCAGGCGCGGATGTGCGCTCCACTGCCGCGGGCTGGTCGAGGACGATCCCAAGCGCCTACTCGAGGCCGTGGCCGTGCTCAGAGACAGCGGCCGCCCGCTCCAGCTCGGCCTCGCGCTCGAGAGCGCGGCCTGCGCCCTGGCGCGGGCGGGGCGCGATGGCGAGGCTAGGGCGCTCGGCGCGGAGGCGCTCGGGCTCTACCGGCAAGGGGGCGCGGCGGGCGACGCCGACCGGGCTCGGGCGCGGCTGCGGGCGGCCGGGCTCAGGCTCGGGGCGCGCGGCTCGCGGGGGCGCCCGAGGTCGGGCTGGGAGAGCCTGACCGAGGCCGAGCTCGGAGTCGCCCGGCTCGTGGCCGAGGGACGCTCGAACCCGGAGATCGCCGCGCGGCTCTACCTGACCCGCCGCACGGTCAGGGCCCACGTCTCGAGCGCGCTGCGCAAGCTCCACCTCTCCTCGCGCGTCGAGCTCGCGGCCGAGGCCATCCGCCGCGGCCTCTAGCCC
>DASQXU010000061.1:0-4975 GCA_035639555.1 Thermoleophilaceae bacterium | reverse complement strand
GTCCCGGGAGGCCGCGGGCGAGCCGCTCGAGGAACTCCCACGCCCCCTCCCTCAGCACCGCCAGATCGACGACCACCGCATGCACCCGCATCGCCACGAACTCGTCGATGCGCGGGGCCGCCTCCAATCGGCGGTACTGCCAGCCGAGGGCGTCAGCTCGGCGGATCAGAACCCGCACGAACCCGGAGTCGGAGTCGAGGATCGCGAGCCGGATGGGGTCCAACGCGGTCACGACGGTCGTCCCGGGGACGGGGCCATCTTCGAAGACCATACCGGCCGACTTCGTGGCGGCCATCCCGGTTCACAGCTTCTTTACAGGCCGATTACGCGCCGATAACCGCTCAGAGCGGGAACCGGGGCCAACCTGGCCACGATGGAGGCGAGCTCGAACCCCCGGGTCCTGCGCGCCGAGGAGCTCGAGCTCCGCCCGTACGAGTTCCTCGCCCTGGCCGCCGGCCACCCGCTTCGCCTGACCGTTCGCGAGCTGACCCTCCTCCAGGCGCTCATGGAGCGCTCCGGGCGGATAGTGGCGCGCGAGGAGCTCTATCGCGCCGCATGGGGGCGGGCCTACCGCAGCGAAGACCGCTCGGTTGACGTGTATGTCGCCAAGCTCCGAGTAAAGCTCGAGAGCGCCATCCCCGAGCGCCGCTTCATCCACACCCACTTCGGTTTCGGCTACCGCTTCGACCCGGAGCCCCGCCCCGCCCTTCTGCCGGTCGGGTAGCCCCTTTCACACCTTTTTCACAGACGGGCGACAGGTCCATAACAGACTGGCTGGACCGCCATGGGAGCCTCGCTTCGTACGTGAACGACAGCAAGGAGACTCGCATGAGGAAGGCGTTTGCGCTCGCCGCCTGCGCGGCCCTGGCCCTTGGAGTGGCCGCGTGCGGATCGAGCGACAACAACTCGAGCGGGGGGTCGGGCGGCGGCTCGGGGAGCGGCGGCTCGATCAACGGCGCCGGGGCGACGTTCCCGCAACCGGTGTACGACGAGTGGGGAAGCCGCCTCAAGTCGAAGACGGGTACCACCGTCAACTACCAGGGGATTGGCTCCGGTGGCGGGGTTGCCCAGTTCACCGCCGGCACCGTCGACTTCGGCGCGAGCGACGCGGCGATGACCGACGATGAGCTCAAGGCCGCCGAGAAGAAGGGTCAGCCCGTCCACGTCCCCACCGTGTTCGGCGCGGTGACCGTCGCCTACAACGTCCCGGGCGTGAGCAAGGGGCTCAAGCTCGACGACGCCACGGTGGCGGACGTCTTCCTCGGGAAGGTCAAGAAGTGGAACGACCCCGCGATCGCCGGGCAGAACCCCGGCGTCAAGCTCCCGAGCCAGAGCATCACCGTCTGCCACCGCTCGGACGAATCCGGCACGACCAAGCTGTTCACGAGCTTCCTCGCCGACTACAGCACCGCGTGGAAGAACGGGCCGGGCGTCGACAAGACCGTCAAGTGGGCGACCGGCACGGGCGCGAAGGGCAACAACGGGGTGGCCGCCTGCGTCAAGCAGAACCAGGGCGCGGTCGGATACGTGGAGCAGGCCTACGCCCTGCAGAACAACTTCACGACCGCTGACGTGAAGAACAAGTCGGGCAAGTACGTCGCCCCATCGCTCGCCTCCACCTCGGCCGCCGGCGTGGGCCTGAAGGTCCCGGCGGACCTCCGGTTCAGCGCGATCAACTCGCCAAACCCGAGCGCATACCCGATCGCGTCGTCCACCTTCCTGCTCGTCTACAAGGACATGTGCAAGGCGGGCAAGTCGAAGACCGTTGCGAAGAGGGTCAAGTCCTGGCTCGACTACGCCCTCGGGCCGGGCCAGAGCGTGGCACCGCAGCTCCAGTACGCGGCGCTCCCGTCGTCGCTGCGAACAAAGGCGCAGGCGAAGGTGAGCGCGCTGAGGTGCAACGGAGCGTCTCTGTAGGTGGCATGGAAGCCGGGGCTCTGACCACACGTGGCGACCGCTCGATCCTCGAGCGGTCGCCCCTTTCGGGGCTGCCGGACCGCGCGCTCAAGTGGGGCCTCACTGCGCTTGCCGCGGGCATCCTCATCCTCATCGGGTTCTTCTTCGTCCGCCTCTACATCGAGGCGCGGCCGGCCTTCCACCGATTCGGGGTCCTCGGTTTCACGTTCGACAACGACTGGAATGTCTCGCGCGGCGTGTTCGGCGCGCTCCCGCTCCTGGTCGGGACCCTGATCACCTCGGCGGTGGCGCTGGTCATCGGGGTGCCGGTAGCGGTGGCCACTGCCCTCTACACCACCGAGCTCTGCCCCCGGCGGCTGCGTGCCCCGCTTACGATCACCGTCGAGCTCCTGGCCGCGGTGCCTTCAGTCGTCTTCGGCCTCTGGGGCGTGTTCGTCCTCATACCCAAGCTCCGGCCGGCCGAGCAGTGGTTCTCGGACACGTTCTCGTTCGTCCCGTTCGTGGGCGGGAACGTGGCCGGTCCCAATTACTTCATCGCGGGGCTGATCCTGGCGATCATGATCGTCCCGATAGTCAGCGCCATCACGCGCGAGGTGATGGCCACGGTTCCGCCCGATCACAAGGAGGCGGCGCTGGCCCTGGGGGCGACTCGGTGGGAGATGATCCGCACCGCCATCCTCCCCTATTCGCGTGCCGGGATCGCCGGGGCCTCCATGCTCGGTCTCGGACGGGCGATCGGCGAGACCATCGCGGTCACTCTCGTGATCGGCAACGCGCCGCAGATCGGGCACCAGCTCTTCGACCAGGGCTACACGCTGGCCGCCGTGATCGCCAACGAGTTCGGTGAGGCGGCCTCGGTGCCGATCCACCGGGCGGCCCTCATCGCCGCCGGCTTGGTCCTTTTCGTGCTGACCCTGCTCGTGAACGTGGTGGCGCGCGGTCTGGTGATGCGGGCGGAGCGAGGAGCTCGCGCGCCCCGGGGAGCGCCCGCCGCCGGGATGGCCGGATGAGCGCCCTGACCGCCGTCAGCGCCCGCCGCCGACGCACCGACCGCCTCATGCGCGGGCTGCTCTCCACCGGCACGGTGCTCGCTCTGGTGCCGCTCGTCCTGGTGCTCTTCTTCATCGTCAAGAAGGGCCTCGGTGCTTGGAGCCTGGACTTCTTCACCACCGACCCCAACGGCAAGTTCTTCGGGGACCCGGGCGGAATCCGCAGCGCGATCCTCGGCACCCTCGAGATCGTGGGGCTCGCCTCGGCGATCGCGATCCCAATCGGCATCGGGGTCGGCCTCTACCTGACCGAGTACGGTCGCAGCCGCAAGTTCGCCGCGATCGTCCGCTACTTCACCGACGTGATCACCGGTGTGCCGTCGATCGTCTTCGGGCTCTTCGTCTACATCACGTTGATCCTGGCGACCGGCGGCGGGTTCGCCGGCTGGAAGGGCTCGATCGCACTCGCCCTCCTGATGCTGCCCATCGTCACCCGCTCGGCCGAGGTGGTGCTCACGCTCGTGCCCCAATCGCTGCGCGAGGCCGCCCTCGCGCTGGGCTCGCCGCGCTGGCGGGTGATCACGCGGGTCGTCCTCCCCACCGCGCTGCCCGGGCTGATCACGGGCTCACTGCTGGCCGTCGCCCGCGCCGCAGGAGAGACGGCCCCGCTGCTGTTCACGGCGACCATCGTCAAGGGCACCAACTTCGACCTCGCCAAGCAGATGAACTCGCTTCCGGTCCAGATCTTCAACGACGTGGGGCAGGCCCAGGACCGGCTCGTGGCCCGCGCGTGGGGGGCGGCGCTCACCCTCGTCTTGATGGTCCTGTTGTTGACCGTCCTCGCCCGACTCGTCTCCCGAAGGAGCCGCCTGACATGACCGATCCGGCCGTAGAGCAAGAGATGGAGACCGACTCCGCGCGTCCGGCCGTCCCGGCCCCCGTGTCGCCGCCCCGTCCGCGCCGGGAGCCCGCCGCGCCGGCTCGCGAGGCCGCCCGCCGGGTCTCGCTCCGGACCCTCGACGCCTACTACGGCGACAAGCGGGCGGTGCGCGGCATCAACCTCGACTTCGAGCCGAACCAGGTCACCGCGATCATCGGCCCGTCCGGCTGCGGCAAGTCGACGCTGGTCCGCTGCATCAACCGGATGCACGAGGAGGTCCCCGGCGCCTGGGCGCGCGGCGAGGTCCGCCTCGACGGCCTGAACGTCTACGCCGACGAGGTGGACGTCACCGCGGTTCGGCGCGCCGTGGGCATGGTGTTCCAGAAGCCGAACCCGTTCCCGACCATGTCTGTCTTCGACAACGTGGCGGCCGGTCTGCGTCTCACCAGGGCGCGCGGCAAGGACCTGCACGAGCGGGTCGAGCGCAGCCTGCGCCGGGCCGGACTCTGGGACGAGGTGAAGGACCGTCTCGGCGAGCGCGGCATCGGCCTGTCCGGCGGCCAGCAGCAGCGCCTCTGCATCGCGCGCGCCATCGCCGTCGAGCCCGAGGTCGTGCTGATGGACGAGCCGTGCTCGGCGCTGGACCCGATCGCCACCCTGAAGATCGAGGAGCTGATCGCCGAGCTCAAGCAGCGCTACACGATCGTGGTCGTAACGCACAACATGCAGCAGGCGGCGCGCGTCGCCGACGTGACGGCTTTCATGCTGAACGGCGAGCTGGTTGAGTCGGCGCCGACCGAGAAGATCTTCACCGACCCCGACGACTCCCGCACCGAGGAGTACGTCAGCGGGAAGTTCGGCTGATGGGCGAGAACCCGCGGGCGCACTTTCAGGCCGAGCTCGACAGGCTCGAGCGACAGGGGCTCGGGGCCCTCGACATGGTGGCCACCGCGGTGGACCGCGCCGTCGAGTCGGTCGTGCACCAGGACGTGGAGCTCGCCAGCATGGTCATAGCCGACGACGACCGGATCGACGGCCGGTACCTCGAGGTCCACCAGGGCATCCTGTCGCTGCTCGCCCTACAGGCGCCGGTGGCCACCGACCTCCGCGTGGTGGCCGCCCTCCTGCACGTGATCAAGCATGCCGAGCGGATGGGCGACCAGTCGGTGAACATCGCCAAGCTCGTGCC
>DASQXU010000060.1:0-5987 GCA_035639555.1 Thermoleophilaceae bacterium | reverse complement strand
AGGAGGAGATCACCCGCACGGTCGATCTCTACGTCGAAGGTATGCGCGAAGGCGACGGGGCAAAGCTACGCGAGGCATTTCACCCGGATGCGTGGATGTTCGGCAGCCTCGCGGGGACGCGCTATGACGAGCCGATCGGCGAGCTGATCGCGATGGTCGACGGGCACCCCGTGGACGTCGACGGCAGCTACCAGGCGCGCATCGTCTCGCTCGAGCGGTCGGGCGATGCGGCCTTCGCCGTGCTCGAGGAGCAGGGTTTCTGGGGCACGGTCTCGTTCACCGATTTCTTCGCGCTAGTGCGGATCGATGAGGCGTGGACGATCGTGAATAAGACGTTCGCCCACACCGGAGGTGAGCCGCCCGAAATGTGACTAGGGCGCGACGTTCTGGTTGAGGCCGAAGACGTTCCCCGGGTCGTACCTCTGCTTAGCGCGACGAGCCGCTCGTAAGTCGCCGGCGCGTAGGAGGCATGAGCCCGCAAACCCGCACCGTAGAGCTAACTTGGAGCGATCCCCGCCATGCGTCCGGATCGGATGAGAGACGGCCAGCACTTCGCGAGCGCACTGCATGGCCTCCACGACAAATAAGGAGCCCCTATGAGCACCTTCCCCGGCATCATCCCTGCCGTCGTCGTGCCCTTCACGGAGGACGACACGATCGACGTCGCCGCGCTGCGCGCGAACGTTACCCATCTCATCGACGGGGGCGTGCACGGCCTCGTGGTCAACGGCACGATGGGGGAGGCGGGGAGCCTCTCCACCGACGAGCGCGGCCTTGTGGTCGAGAACGTCGTCGCCCACGTGGCCGGGCGCCTGCCGGTCACCGTCGGCGTGTCGGCCTCCTCGACCGCGGCGGCGTGCGCCCACGCGCGGCAGGCGCGAGCCGGCGGCGCGCAGGGCGTGATGTGCCTGCCGCCCCTGCTGTACCGCGGGACCACCGAGGAGCTCGCCGCGCACCTCGCCGCCGTGGCCGAGGCGGCTGAGGTGCCGGTCATGGTCTACAACAACCCGGAGGCCTCCGGCACGGACCTGACCCCGGACGTCATCGCCGAGCTGGGGGCGGCGGTTCCGGGCATCGTCGCGGTCAAGGAGTGCTCCGGCGATGCCCGCCGCATCGCCGCGCTGCTCGGGGACACCGAGCTCGAGATCCTCGTCGGCGGCGACGACTGGGCGCTCGAGGGCCTCGCCGCGGGCGCTACTGGCTGGGTCTCCGGCGTGGCGAACGTGGTCCCCGCCGATTGCGTGAAGCTCGCCGACCTCATCGCCGAGGGACAGCTCCCCGAGGCGCGGGCGCTCTACCAGCGCCTGCTGCCGCTCGCCCGCCTCGACATGACGCCGTGGCTCGTGCAGTACTTCAAGGGCGCGATGGACGCCGTGGGTCTCACCGGCGGGCCCAGCCGCCCGCCGCGACGCCCGCTCGGCGCCGCCCAGCAGGCGGTGCTACGCGAGGCGGTCGAGGCGCTCGGGGTGGGGGTCGCCGCATGAGGTCCGCGCGCTACTTCAGCGCGGTCGACTCCCATACGGAGGGAATGCCGACCCGGGTCATCACCGGTGGCGTCCCCCCGCTGCCGGGGGACACCATGCTCGAACGCAAGCTGCGCTTCGAGGCCGAGCGCGATGACCTGCGGCTCCTGCTCATGCGCGAGCCGCGCGGTCACGGCGCGATGTCCGGCGCCATCCTTCAGCCCCCGACCCGGCCCGACGCCGACTGGGGCGTGCTCTTCATCGAGGTGTCCGGCTGCCTGCCGATGTGCGGCCACGGCACCATCGGAGTGGCGACCGTCCTCGTCGAGACCGGCATGGTCGAGGTCACGGAGCCCGAGACCACGATCGACCTCGATACGCCCGCCGGCCTGGTGACGGCGCGCGTGGAGGTCGCGGACGCTCGAGCGACCGCGGTCTCGCTGCGCAACGTCCCCTCCTTCCTGCACGAGCAGGACGCCACCGTCGCGGTCCCGCGCCTCGGCCCCGTCACCTACGACCTGGCATTCGGAGGCAACTTCTACGCGCTCGTCGATGCCGCGAGCGTCGGGCTCAGCCCCGATCCCGAGCGGGCCCCGGCGCTCATCGACACTGGCCTGGCGATCATGGACGCCATCAACGCGGCACGACCTCCCGTGCACCCCGAGGACGACCGCATCCGGGGCTGCCGCCACGTCGTGCTCCATGCCCCCGGCACGGACGGTGCGCACGCGAGGGCGGCCACGGCGATCCACCCCGGCTGGCTCGACCGCTCGCCGTGCGGCACCGGCACCTCGGCACGGATCGCCCAGCTGCACGCCCGTGGAGCGCTGCAGTCGGGTGTGCCCTTTGTCAACGAGTCGGTCATCGGCACGCGCTTCACCGCCCGCGTCGTCGAGGAGACCACGGTCGCGGGCCGCCCCGCGATCGTCCCCGAGATCACCGGCCGCGCCTGGATCACCGGCATCGGCCAGTACCTGCTCGACCCGAGCGATCCCTTCCCCGCGGGCTTTCGCCTCGGGTGACCCGGGCGCGCGATGTCATCGTCGTCGGCGCGGGGATCGTCGGGACTGCGACGGCGTACGAGCTGACGCGCCGCGGGGCGGCGGTGACGCTGCTGGACCGGGCCGGCATCAGCGAGGGCACTACCGGGCTCGGCGAGGGGGACGTCCTTTGCTCGGACAAGGACAGCGGCCCCGAGCTCGAGCTTGCCGTCGCCGGCATGGCGGTCTACGACGAGCTCGAGAGGCTGGTCGGCGCGCCGGCGCGCATCCGCCGAAAGGGAGCGCTGATCGTGCACCCGGACGGCCGGACGTGGGCGGCCGAGCCCGCCCGCGCCGAACGGCTGCGGGCGGCGGGCGTGCACGCCCGACTGCTCGACCCGGACGAGGTGCGCACGCTCGAGCCGCGACTCACCGGTCCGCTGCACGGTGCGCTGTACGTGGCGAGCGACCTCCAGTGCGACCCACGGGCGATCACCCGGGCGCTCGCCACCCTGGCCGCCGACCGTGGGGCGGAGGTGCGCACGGGAGCCGAGGTCACGACTATCGAGCCGGGCCGCGGCGTGCGGCTGGTGGGCGGCGAGCGGCTTCGCGCCGGCGCCGTCGTGCTCGCCGCAGGGTCATGGTCGGCGACGCTTGCCGCCTCAGCGGGGCTGCAGCTGCCGCTCGAGCCGCGGAAGGGCCAGCTCAGCCGCCTGCGTCTGCCCGAACCCGACCCGGCGTTCCTGCGCCGCAAGGTGGTCGACGGTCAGTACCTGCTGGCGGTTGGCGACGCCGGCGCTGGCCGGCAGGTCTCGACCGTGCTCGAAACCAGCTGGGACGGTCACGTCATCGTCGGGTCCTCCCGCGAGCGCTCCGGCTTCGACACCACGATCGACGAGGACCTCGCTCGGGTCGTTCAGGAGCGTGCGGCGAAGCTCGTGCCGGACGTTGCCCGGCTCCAGCCCGATTCGACCTGGGTTGGGTTCCGCCCATGGCTCCCCGATGGCCTCCCGGCCATCGGGCGGTCGCGCCTCGCCGAGGGCCTGTGGGTCGCCACGGGTCACGAGGGAGCCGGCGTGGCGCTCGGGCCGATCACCGGGCGCCTGCTCGCGCAGGCGATCACAGGGGAGCGCCCGAGCGTCAGCGTGTCCCCGTTCGACCCCGATCGATTCGCCTCACTCCACACGACCCGCGCGCTACTCGCCGACGACGCGGTCGACACCGCGCGGTAGCTGGCTCGACGCTTCCCAAGCCGGCTGTCTGGAGGTCCGAGCGAGCCGCGCTGCGTGCCGGGCGTGTCGGGTAACGCTCGCGCCGTGACGCCTCTTGGCTGAAGCACCGATCTCGTCAGCGCCGACCAGCGGCTGGTCGAAGGGGGTCTCGCGGTAGGACCCGTCCTCGCTCTCCAGGGGCGACCGAAACGCTCGAGCCACGAGCGGAAGGAAATCGTGATCCTCTCGGCCGACACGGCGTGAGAACGCTATTCCGACCGCGGCCCGAGCGACGCAGGGGCTGCGACGTCGATCAGCGCTCGAGCGAGCGAGATGGCGACGGCGCCGGCGCACGCTGGGCCCTGACCTCCGCTGCTGGGAAACACACTCGCCATGCAGCGGCGACCCATTCCCGTCCGCCTCACTACCGAGGCGCTCCCGCACCTCCGCCGGCGCCGGAGGCGGTGCGCTTCAAGATCCAGAACACCGCGGGCGACGACGGCCAGGTGGCGGCTATGTCGACGCCTCGATTACGGCCAGCACGGCGGGGTCGTGGGCGAGCAGCCGGTCGAGGGCGGACAGCCCGTCCGCGTCCCCTGGCGTGGCGCCCATCTCGGCGCGCTCGCCACGGGCGCGCGGGACGTCGGAGTTCCCCTCTTGCGCGACCCGTCAAGACCGGCGTACACGATGCCTGGCCTCCATGGGTTGGATCGATGGCAGGGAGAGCCTGCCATCGACGGGGCCCGTCCTCATGGCCTTCAATTGCGGCGCGAGCGCGCGTGCGGCTGAGCGCGAGGCACGCGTTTGCTCCGGCGCTGCTGCCGGCTTCGGGATTTCCACAGACCGCACGTCGGGCGCGGGTGTCACAGCCGTGGCCGCTGTCTTGTCTGGCGTGTAGATGATTCCCTCGATCAAAAGGAGTCAGTGATGAGAGTGTTTGTCGCAGGTGCGACGGGAGCGATCGGACGACAGTTGGTGCCGCGTCTGGTTGCCGCGGGTCATGAGGTTCATGGCATGACGCGTAGCGAGTCAAGGCAGGCGATGCTCTCCGAGCTGGGCGCTGTGCCGGTGGTCGCGGACGCGCTCGATCCCGATCAGGTCGCGGAGGCGGTGGCGCGGGCGAGGCCGGAGGTGATCGTCCATCAGCTGACCGCGATTGGAGCGGTGGACATGCGTCACTTCGATCGTGATTTCGCGCTGACGAACCGCCTGAGGACCGAGGGCACGGACCACCTCTTGTCCGCCGGGCAGGCGGTGGGGGTGCGGCGGTTCGTGGCGCAGAGCAATGGCGCGGCCCCCTACGCACGAACCGGTGGGGCGGTGAAGGACGAAGAGGACCCGCTCGACCCCACGCCCGCGCGGGAGATGCGCGCGATGGTGGCCGCGATTCGCCATCTCGAGGAGGCGGTGCTGGGCGCCGACTGGACGGAGGGGATCGTGCTGCGTTACGGCGCCTTCTACGGGCCGGGAACGTCGCTAGCCCCGGGCGAGCAGCTGTTCGAGCTGATCCGCAAGCGCAAGTTCCCGCTGGTCGGCGACGGCGCCGGGGTCTGGTCGTTCATCCAAATCGCCGACGCGGCGGAGGCCACCCTGGCGGCGGTCGGGCACGGCAGCCGGGGTGTCTACAACGTCGTGGACGACGATCCGGCACCGGTGGCCGAGTGGCTGCCGGCGCTGGCGAGGACGCTCGGCGCCAAGAAGCCGATGCGCGTGCCGCGGTTCATCGGGCGGCTGTTCGCCGGTGAGGCGGGCGTGGTGATGATGACCGACGTCCGCGGCGCGTCGAACGCGAAGGCCAAGCGCGAGCTGGGGTGGCACCCGGCGCACCCGAGCTGGCGGCAGGGGTTCGCAGCGGCATGACCGATCGCGAGCGACTGCTCGACGAGCTGCGGCCGCACGCGTTCGCGATCGCCTACCGGATGCTCGGCAGCGTCTCCGAGGCCGAGGACGTGGTCCAGGAAGCGCTGCTGCGGACGCATCAGGTGCTCGAGGCCGGCGAGCAGATCGCATCCCCACGCGCGTTCGTCGCCACCGTGACCACCCGGCTGGCGATCAACGAGCTGCGCTCGGCGCGCACTCGGCGCGAGGAATACGCGGGCGAGTGGCTCCCGGAGCCGATCGTCACCGAGGGCCACGATGACCCGGCCCGGCACGCGGAGATGGCCGATTCGCTGTCGCTGGCGATGCTGGTATTGCTCGAGAGCCTCTCGCCCGAGCAGCGAGCCGTGCTGCTGCTTCACGACGTGTTCGACTACGGCTATCCCGAGATCGCGGCGATCGTCGGCAAGAGCGAGGACAACGTGCGCCAGCTCGCCAGCCGCGCGAGACGCCAC
>DASQXU010000059.1:0-2206 GCA_035639555.1 Thermoleophilaceae bacterium | reverse complement strand
GTGGCTCGTGGCCTAGTCGAATGTCCAATGGCGGCCCCTGCCACCGCCAGCTACGCTCGGCGCATGACCAAGAACCGCGCCTTGATCCTCCCGGCCGTGCTCCTCGGCGTCGCGCTCATCGTCGTCGCCGCGATCTACTGGGCCGAGCCGGCCCGCTCACTGCCGTCGTTCTTTCCCGGCCACGCCGCTGGCTCGGCGCACCACCACGTCAAGCACGGCATCGCGGCTTTCGTGCTCGCTCTCGCCTGCCTCGTGTTCGCCTGGTTCCAGACCGGGCCGAGCCGCCCGGCCACCGCCTGAGCTCAGGTGACGGCGAACACCACGGTCAAGATCACACCGGCCGAGACGCAGTAGGCCGCGAACGGGATAAGCGTGTTCGTGCGGAAGAAGCGCAGTAGGAAGCGCACCGCGAAGTAGGTCGTGACCCCGGCGCAGAGGGCTCCGACCAGCGCCGGGCCCCGGACGCCGTTGCCCTCGGGGCCGAACAGCTCGGGGAGCTTGAGCATCGCCGCGGCGCCGATGATCGGGGTGGCGAGCAGGAACGCGTAGCGGGCGGCGTCCTCGTTCGAGAGCCCGACCACGAGCCCGCCGCCCATGGTCGCCCCCGAGCGTGAGAAGCCGGGTATGAGGGCGATGGCCTGCGCCGTCCCGACCGCGAACGCCTGCCTCCACTTCAGGCGAGCGATCCTGGCGTCGGCGTCACCCTTCCAGTCATCGGGGCGCGGCGGACGCCGGCGCAGGAGCTCGGCGCCGAAGAGCAGCAGGCCGTTGGCGATCAGGAAGGCGGCGGCTGAGGCGGGCGATGCGAATAACGTCCTTAGCGGATGCTCGAGCGTCAACCCGAGTATCCCGGCCGGGATGGTCCCGACCACGAGGAGCCAACCGAGGCGCGCGTCGGTGTCGTTCGGCGCGATCTCCCGCCGGCGAATCGAGCGCACCAGGCCGCCGATGATGCGCCGCCAGTCGGAGAGGAAGAAGAAGAACAGCACGATCGCGGTGGCGAAGTGGGTGGCCACCAGGAACGTCAGGAAGAACTTGTCGTTCTGGTGGATGTCCCATCCGAGGAGGCGCGGAAGGACCACGCCGTGACCGAGCGAGGAGACGGGAAACGGCTCGGCGATGCCCTGCAGCAGGCCGAGCACCGCGCCCTGGAAGTAGGACATCATCGGCGCCGGAGCGTAGCGGGCGTTCGGCTGGGCTGCCGGCGTCGACGACCGCCCGGCCCGAGATCGGGCTCGGCGGGATCCCGTTAGGCGGCCGTCCGGAAGAGTTGGAGCCGGGCGAGAGATTCCCAGCGCGCCCGCTTGAGCGCGTAATCGTCCGGCAGCTCACCCGCGGCGCGCTCAGCCATGTCGAGCAAGCGGACGGCGCTTCGATAGTCCTGCCACCGCGCGTCGGCCTCGGCGAGCAGGAGCAGCACCTCGAGGGCGGCGTTCTCGCCCGTGATCCGGTCGGGTCGGGCGGCGGCGCTCATCGCGGCGGATACCCGAGGCGGCCGACGCCGGTCCTGGTCTGCCGCATCCGGTAGGTCGCACAGCGGCGGTGCACCTCTAGGCCGCGGTGGAGGCGCAGGCGCTCTTCCCCGGCGCGTATCTCCCCGCGACACACGAGGCAACTCCCACGCCCCGCCCGGTAGCTGCCGAGGAGGCGGCCCACACGTTCGGTCAGCTCTGTCACCGGCCCTCCTTCCGTGGTGGATCGGCGGGAGAGTGGCGGGGGCGGGCGGCCCTGCGGTGACGATCTGGTGACCGTCGTGTTTAGATCGCGCGACGGCCGGCGCTCGCCGCCCCGGGCGCGGCTTGGCGCTTCCTGGAGACGGCGGCGGGGTGAAGGGGAGTGCGAAGCTCGGTCGGAGGCTCGTCGCGCGGCTCGCTCTCCGGCTCGCCCAGTCGCTCCGCATCGAAGCGGTATCCGACGCCGAAGTGCGTATGTATGTACTCCCAGTCGGGCGACGCTCTCTCGAGCTTCTGGCGCAACTTGCGGACGAAGACGTCGACCGAGCGGTCCCCGTGGGCCATCGCGTAGCCCCAGACGGCCTGGTAGATGTGCTCGCGCTCGAGCACCTTGCCCTCGGCGTCGGCCAGGAGCTGGAGCAGCTCGAACTCGCGCCGGGTGAGATCGACACTGCGCGAGCGGACGAACGCCTGGAACTGGTCGACGCGAATCTCGAGCTCGCCGGCCACCAAGGGGCCGGTCTCGACGCGCT
>DASQXU010000058.1:0-13115 GCA_035639555.1 Thermoleophilaceae bacterium | reverse complement strand
GCGTGCTGGGTCAGGTCGTAGTCGCCCCGGTTCGCGATCCCCTCGAGCTCCGACCATCCCATCGGGAAGAGGTACTCGACGTCCGAGGTCGCGATCGAGTAGTGGGAAAGCTCGTCCGGGCCGTGCTCGCGGAGCCGCAGGTGGTCCAACCTTATGCCGAGCTCGGTGTACCAGCGCATCCGCTCGTCCATCCAGCGTCGGTGCCACTCGGGGGCCTCCGCGGGAGGGACGAAGAACTCGATCTCCATCTGCTCGAACTCGCGCGTGCGGAAGATGAAGTTGCCGGGGGTGATCTCGTTGCGGAACGCCTTGCCGATCTGAGCGATCCCGAACGGGGGCTTCTTGCGGGAGAACTGCAGGACGTTCTTGAAGTTGACGAAGATGCCCTGGGCGGTCTCGGGGCGGAGGAAGATCCGGGAGGCCTCGTCCTTCACCGGACCGATGTAGGTCTCGAACATCAGGTTGAACTGGCGGGGCTCGGAGAGCGGCCCTCCGCACTCCGGACAGCGGAGCTCGCCCTCCGGCTGGGCCTCGCGCAGATGGTCCGCCCGCCAGCGTTTCTTGCAGCGCCCGAGGCATTGCACCAGGGGATCGGTGAACCCCTCCAGGTGGCCGGAGGCCTCCCAAACTTTGGCGTCCATCAGGATGGCCGCGTCCAGCGCCACCACGTCGTCGCGCTCCTGCACGACCGCTCGCCACCACTCGGCCTTGACGTTGTTCTTCAGGAGGACGCCGTAGTGCCCGTAGTCGTAGGTCGAGGCCAGGCCGCCGTAGATCTCCGACGACTGGAAGATGAAGCCACGGCGCTTACAGAGCGCGACGATCTTGTCCATGGTCACGACATCGCGGGCGGTGCTCGCCATGAGAGCCAATCTACCGTCCGAGCGGAGGATCTGAAGAGCGCGGTGCCGGCTGTTTGGCGCCGGGGCGGCGGGGTACGCTGGTCGCGGCATGCTCGCCACCGCGCTGCGTCCGCTCACGCATCTGGCCGCATGGCTCGTCTGGCACTCGATGCGGGTCTCGCTGCTCGAGGACCTCGACCGGCCGCATCCGCCCCCGAACGCCTGAGGCGCCGTTCGCCGGTCGTCCTCGGCACTCGTATACTCGGAGTGCCAATGCCAATCTACGAGTACCGCTGCGAGCGCGGCCACACCTTCGAGGTGATGCAGCGGATGACAGACGACCCCCTGACGAGCTGCTCGACCTGCGAGGCGCCGGTCCAGCGCGTCTTCCACCCGGTGGCCGTGCACTTCAAGGGATCCGGCTTCTACACCACCGACTACGGCCGCGGGAGGTCGACGGGAGGGGACGACTCCAGACCGTCCGACTCGACGGAGTCGAAGGACTCGAAGGACAAGAGCGGCTCCAAGGCCGGCTCCGGCTCGGGCGAGTCGGGCGACTAGGGCGCCCGCAGCTGAAACCGCCGTGCCGTCCTGGACCAGGGTCGCCCTGCGACCCTTCGTTAGGACGACGTGCCATGGAGCGGCTCGGCGGAGCCGCCCGCGGTGCTCAAAGTTGGTTAGCGACTAGCGCCCGAGCAGCTTCTGGACCGCGTCCCGCCGGGCGCCGGCCGAGACGAGCAGGCTGTTCCCGGGGCCGCACCCGAGGCACGACGGCGTGAGGACCTCCGGCTTGCCCGAGCCGCCGGTGGCGACGTCCGTGAACAGGGTGAATAGGCCGGGCCCGTGCATGTCGCTGCGAAGGGTCTTGGGCGCCCGCCAGCTCACCAGCGGCAGGCGGAAGAAAGAGGTCGGCGAGAGCAGCTTGTGCCGGATCCCGCTCAGGACCTCCTGCTGCCGCCTCGCTCGGTCGAGGTCGGTCTCCCGTGGGGCGCAGTTGTTGTGGCGCACCCGCGCGTAGCCAAGCGCCAAGGTGCCGTTCAGGTGGTTCTCCCCCTTCTTGAAGGTGAGTCCCTTCCAGAAGTTGTCGAACGGAGGCGAGCAGATCTTGGTCGGCGAGTTGACGGTGATGCCGCCGAGGGCGTCGATCAGCGCCGGGAAGTTCTTGAAGTTCACGTCGATCACGTGGTTGATCCGCAGGCCGTTGCCCATGAAGCGCTCGACGGTCTTGATCATCAGCGCGTCACCGCCGAACGCGTAGGCGGCGTTGATCTTCTGCGGGAGGTGGCCGGGGATCTGCGCGAAGGAGTCGCGCGGGATCGAGAGCTTGCGCACGCTGCCGAAGCCGACGTGCAGCAGCATGATGCTGTCCGCGCGCGGCGGTCCGGTCTGCGACTTGTCGATCGACTTCCCGATCCGCTGGTCGTTTCCGAGCACCAGGATCGTGCTCCCCGTCAGCAGGCTGCCGCCGGGGGAGAGCGCCTTCTTCGTGGCGTGCGAGACGCCGTTCTCGAGCTGCGCGCTGATCATGAACAGCACGAGCGAAAGCAGGAGCCACGCGACGACCGCGATCGCCACCCACTTGATCACGCGGCGGAAGTCGATTCCGCGCCGCGGGGCGCCGGGGCGGGCACGCCGGGGACGCCGCAGACGGCCGCGCAGCGCCTCGAGGCCCCCGCGGCCGGCGAGCGGGCTCCTGCGAGAGCGGTAGACCTTGTATTCGGGCGGAGGCCGGTCGGCCATTTGTCGGTGTGTATACACACTTGCGGCGTCGGGCTCACCATCCTCGCCTGAGCCGGGCGCCGGCAGGACGTCCTCTATGTTCGGGCCATGCCGCCACGGCGAGTCATCGGGGTGGACGCCGGCGGGACGAAGCTGCTGGGAGGAGTCGTCGACGAGGAGCTCGTGGTGTACCACCGCGTGCGCCGCACGTGGCGCGGGGGAGACCGCCAGCAGACGCTCGACATCATGGTCGAGGCCGTCGAGGAGGTCCGCGCCGTGGCAGCCGACGTCGAGGCCGTCGGGTTCGGCGTCCCGGCGCTGGTCGAATGGCGGACCGGGGTGTCGCTGTGGTCCAACCACCTCCCGATCGACGGCGTGCCCTTCCGCGACCTGATGAGCGAGCGCCTCGGGCTACCGGTGTACGTCGACAACGACACCAACGTCGCCCTCGTGGCCGAGCATCGAAGCGGCGCCGCCCGCGGGAGCAACGACGCGGTGATGCTCACGCTCGGCACCGGCATCGGCGGCGGGCTGCTGCTCGGGGGGAAGATCTACCGGGGGGCCCAGGGAGGGGGCGCCGAGCTCGGCCACATCGTCGTCGACGCCGACGGACCCGAGTGCCCCGGTGCCTGCCCGGGTCGCGGCTGCCTGGAGGTGATGGCCTCCGGCAGCGCGATCGGCTTCGCCGGGCTCGAGGAGGCGAGGCGCGCCCCCCGCTCGGCGCTCGGGCGGAGCCTCTCCGCGGGCCGGGAGATCAGCGGCCCGCTGGTGACTGAGCTCGCCCATGACGGCGATGAGGCGGCCCGGGCCGTGCTCGCCGCGGTGGGTAGGTGGCTCGGGGTGGGGCTGGTCACGATCGTCAACGTGTTCAACCCCGAGGTCGTGGTGGTCGGTGGGGGCGCGGTGGCCGCCGGTGAGCTGCTGCTCGAGCCCGCCCGGCGGGTGATGGCCGAGCGGGCGCTGCCCCCCTCGCGGGCCCGGGCGCGCGTCGTCCCGGCCCACTTCGGAGACGAGGCCGGGATGATCGGCGCGGCCGTCCTCGCCCTCGAAGAGGGCGGCTCGTGAGCGGCGCTCGGTCAACGCCCCTAGCGGGCCCTCGACGCTGGTGCCGCCATACCGAACATGCGCCGAAGAGGCGACCAGCGCTCGCCGGCCCGACCCTCCCTCAGCGGCGGCCGGCGGACCGCGAGGTTGCCCGGTGAGCCGTCCGCCGGCGGCCGGGGCGTCGGGTCGCCTCGTCGTCTGCCCGACACCGATCGGCAACCTCGAGGACGTGACCCTTCGCGTGCTCTCGGCGCTCCGGGAAGCCGACGTCGTGGCCTGTGAGGACACCCGGCGTACGCGGGTGCTGCTCGACCGCTACGGGGTGAGCGCGCGCCTCGTCTCCTACCACGAGCACAACGAGCGCGAGCGAGCCGCCGAGCTGGTCGAGCGCATGCGCGGCGGTGAGACCGTGGCGCTGGTCTCGGACTCGGGGATGCCCCTGATTTCGGATCCCGGCTACGTGCTCGTGCGCTCCTCGGTGGCCGCCGGCCTGCCGGTCGAGGTGCTGCCGGGGCCGTCGGCGGCGATCGCCGCGCTCGTCGCCTCGGCTCTCCCGGCCGACCGCTGGCGGTTCGTGGGCTTCCTGCCCCGGAAGAGGGGCGAGCTCCGGCGGCTTCTCGGGGAGCGGGACGGGACCTTGGTGGCGTTCGAGTCGCCGCGGCGCCTGCCCGCGACGCTCGCCCTGGTGGCGGAGCTCGATCCGGAGCGCGAGGTCGCGGTGTGCCGCGAGCTCACCAAGCTCCACGAGGAGGTCGTCCGCGGGCGGGCGAGCGAGCTCGCGGCGCGCTACGCCGGCTCGCCCCCGCGGGGCGAGGTCGCCCTCGTGCTTGGACCGCCGAGCCCCCGGTTCGAGCGGGCAGGCGGGGTCCCGGGCCTCGACGCGCTGCGCCGCCTGGTCGAGTCGGGCGCGCAGCCGCGCAAGGCGGCGGCGGTGGTCGCGGAGCTCACCGGAGGGAGCCCGAACGAGCTGTACCGCGCGCTCACCGACCAGCGCACGTAGCCTGGCGAGCCCGGCGTTTCGGCGCTGATGGTTACCGGACTGCGACATCCCGTCACGGGACGGCTACGAAGACGCACGAAACGGCGACGGGCATCTTCCCCCGGCGCCGCGGCCACCCTACGCTCGGGGCGCGATGAGACCGCTCCGCGCCGCCCTCCTTTCCCTCCTCCTCCTGCTGGTCCCGGCGTCGTCTGCGGCCGCCCGGATCGGCTGGAGCTGGCCCGTGCGCGGGGCGGTCATCACCGCGTACAGGAACGGCTCCAACCCGTATGCATCCGGCCAGCACCGCGGCATCGACATCGCGGCGCCGGTCGGGACTCCCGCCCTCTCGGCCACAGCCGGCAGCGTGACGTTCGCCGGGCGCGTGGGCTGGTCCGGGCTCGTCGTCAGCATCCGGACCGCCGATGGACGCTACGACACCTCGTACCTGCACCTCTCGGGCATCGCCGTTCGCCGCGGTCAGGTAGTGCGGCGCGGCCAGCGAGTCGGGGGGGTCGGCACCACCGGGCGCCGCTCGGCGCGCCGGCCGCACCTGCACTTCGGGGTTCGCGACGCGGGGACACGCCACTACCACGATCCGCTCGAGTTCCTGCCGCCGCTCGCCGGACCGCGCGGCGAGCCCGCCCGGCCGCGCGGAGGGCCGGTGCCGGTTCCGGCGGATCCACGCCCGCGCCCGGCGCCGGACCCCGTCGTCGAGCCTCGGCCGCGTTCGGTTCGCCTGCCGTCCGGACGCCGCCTCCCGCTGCCGGCCGGACGCCGCTTCCGGTTGCCGGCCGGGCGTCGGCTCCCCTCGCCGGCCGGGGCGCCGCGGCGCCTCCCGGTCCCCGATGGGCACCCGCTTCCGGACCTCGGCCCCGTGCCCCACGAGGCGCCGGTCACCGCCCGACCGCGCGCGGCCGGTCGCGGGCGGGAGCGCGGAGCCGAGCCGCGCGCCAAGCCTCGGGCGGGCCCGGCGCGCGACATTGGCCTCGTGCTCGCCTGCCTGGGGCTCCTGCTCGCGGCAGCCTCCGCCTTGACTGGCCTGACCGACGCAGGTCGGACGCGTGCGGCCCGCGCTCGGACACGGGCGGCCCGCGCTCGGGCTCGGGTGATCGCGGCACTGCGGCCGCTGCCTCGAGGGGGGTGATCGCCCGGAGCGCGGCGACTCGATGGATAGCATCGACGGTTCGTGCCCTACTACGTCACCACACCGATCTACTACGTCAACGCGCAGCCCCATCTCGGGCACGCCTACACCACGATCGCGGCCGACGTGCTAGCGCGGCACATGGGCCAGCGGGGCGAGGACGTCTTCTTCCTGACGGGGACGGACGAGCACGGCGAGCCGGTCACGCTCGCGGCCGAGAACCTCGGCATCACGCCGCGCGAGCTGGGTGACCGCAACGTCGTCCACTTCAAGGAGCTGGCGGCCCGGCTCAACGGGACCAACGACTTCTTCATCCGCACCACGGACGTGCAGCACGAGCGGGTGGTCGAGGAAGTCGTCCAGCGCATATACGACAACGGGCACGTCTACGCGGGCACCTACGAGGGCTGGTACTGCCCGCGCTGCGCCGACTTCAAGACCGAGTCCGAGCTCGAGGAGGGCAACCGCTGCCCGATCCACAAGATCGTGCTCGAGCGCGAGCGGGAGGACAACTGGTTCTTCCGGCTCTCCGCCTTCCAGGAGCCGCTCGAGCGGCTCTACGCGGAGCGCCCCGAGTTCGTCATCCCGCAGAACCGCTACAACGAGGCCCTCTCCTTCATCACGCACGGGCTCCAGGACATCTCCCTCTCCCGGGCCAGGCTCAAGTGGGGCGTGCCAGTGCCCTGGGACCGGGAGCAGGTCATCTACGTCTGGATCGACGCTCTGCTCAACTACTACTCGGCGCTCTCCTATGCACGCGACGGCGAGGACCTCACCGATCGGTTCTGGCCGGCCAGCGTTCACCTGATCGGCAAGGACATCCTCAAGTTCCACGCCGTGATCTGGCCGGCCCTCCTCATGGCCGCCGGGATCGAGGTGCCACGGCAGGTGGCGATCCACGGGTACCTGCTGCTCGGCGAGCAGAAGATGTCGAAGTCGCTCGGGAACGTGATCGACCCGTTCCAGGTGGTCGACCTCTACGGCGCCGATGCGCTGCGCTTCTACGTCTTGCGCGAGGTGCGCTTCGGCCAGGATGGCGAGGTGTCTCCCGAGGGCTTCGAGCGGCGCTACACGACCGAGCTAGCGAACGAGTACGGCAACCTGGCGAGCCGGACGCTCGCGATGATCGGGCGCTACCGGGACGGCGTCGTGCCCGCCGCCGAGCCGCCGCCCGAGCTGGCCGTTGAGTTCGACGGGCTCGCCGCGGCGGTGTGCGAGCGCCTCGACCGGGTCGAGCTCACCGCGGCGCTCGACGAGATCTGGGCCCGGATCCGGCGCCTCAACCAGTACGTGCAAGACAAGCAGCCCTGGCAACTCGCCAGGGAGGACGGTCAGGGCGAGCGGCTCGACCAGGTGCTCTACGGGCTGGCGGAGGGGCTGCGCGTCGTCTCCGTCCTGCTTCACCCGTTCATGCCCGACTCCGCCGAGCGCCTGCTGGCCGCGCTCGGACGCGACAACCTGGACATCGAAGGCGCCCGCTTGGGAGCCGGCGGAGGCGGGGCCAGCCTCGGCGAGCTCGGCCAGCTGTTCCCGCGCATGGAGGCCGGCGCCCCGGCGGCGTAGCGCCGCTCGCCGTGGTCGACACCCACTGCCACCTCGACGCCTGCAAGGCCCCGGTCGGCGAGCTCGTCTCTCGGGCCCGCGCCGCCGGCGTCGCGAGGCTCGCCACCGTCGGGACCGACCCGGCATCGATCGACCGCGCGCTCGCCGCCGCCGCCGAGTACCCCGAGGTCGAGGCGATCGTAGGTCGCCATCCGCACGACGCGGCCGACTTCGGCGCCGCCGACCTCGAGGGGATCGAGCGCGCCGCGGCGAGCCCTGCTGCGCGGGCGATCGGCGAGACCGGCCTCGACCACTACCGCGACCTGGCACCGCGCGAGGACCAGCGGCGGGCCTTCCAGGCGCAGCTCGAGCTGGCGCGGCGCCTCCACATGCCGGTGATCATCCACACGCGCGCTGCCGAGGACGACACTTTCGCGCTGCTGCGGGAGCACGCCGACGGCCTCACCGTGGTCATGCACTGCTTCTCGGCGATCGACCACCTCGAGGAGTGCGTCGAGCGCGGCTACTACTGCTCGTTCGCGGGGAACGTCACCTACCCTCGGGCGAGCGACCTGCAGGCAGCGGCGCGCGAGCTCCCGGACGAGCTCCTGTTGCTCGAGACCGACTCGCCGTACCTCTCCCCACAGCCGCGCCGGGGGCGGGCCAACGAGCCGGCCAACGTCACGCTCACCGCGCGCTTCGTAGCCGAGCTCCGCGCCACCCCGTACGAAGAGCTCGAGGCCACGGTCGAGCGCAACGCCGAGCGCGTCTTCGGATGGTGACCGGCAAGCCGCGCCAGGCCAGCCTGCGCCGGCTGCGGCGCTTCGGGATCCGCCCCAACCGTGAGCTCGGGCAGAACTTCCTGGTCGACGACAACCTCCTCGGGGTCATCGCCCGGGCTGCCGAGCTCGACCCGGCCGACGTGGTGCTCGAGGTGGGCGGCGGCGTGGGGGTGCTCTCCGAGTACCTGGCCCCGCGCGTCGCGCACCTGCACGTGGTCGAGGTCGATCCGACGCTTGAGCCGGCTCTCCGTGACGCGCTCGCCCCATATTCGAACACGACGCTGCACATCGCCGATGCCCTGGAGCTCGACCTCCACACCGTCCGTCCTCCACCGACCAAGGTCGTGGCGAACCTGCCCTACGGGGTGGCGGCCACGGTGCTGCTGCGCTCGATCGCGGAGCTGCCCGAGGTGCACCTATGGGTCGCGATGGTCCAGCTCGAGGTGGCCGAGCGACTCGCCGCGAGGCAGGGCACCAAGGCCTACGGTGCCACCTCGGTGCTCGCCCAGTTCTCATGCGAGGTGCGGGTGCTCCGCCGGATCCCGCCCAGTGTCTTCCGGCCGCGGCCGAACGTCGAATCGGCGCTGGTGCGCCTGCGCCGCGTGGCCCCGGCCCCGGCGCCCGAGCTGCGCGAGCTGGTTCACGCCGGCTTCGCCCACCGGCGCAAGGCGCTGGCCGGCTCGCTGGCGCTGGGCGAGGGTGGCCGCGGCGAGGTTCGCGATCGAACACGGGCGGCGCTCGAGCGGCTGGGCCACCCCCCGGACGCGAGAGCCGAGCGCCTTGCACCCGATTGCTGGCCCCGGCTCGCCGAGCTACTGCACGCGGAGGCCGCGGGCGACCCGACGCCGTGAGCGGGGCGGGCGGCCCGCGCCGGGAACGGGCGTTCGCCAAGGTGAACCTGGTGCTGCACGTAGGGCCCCGCCGCCATGACGGCCTGCACGAGCTCTGCTCGCTGCTGGCCTCGATCGAGCTCGCCGACGAGCTGCGGATCTCACCGGCCGCAGGCGGGCGCGACGCCGTGCGCTGCCCCGGGGTCGAGGGCGAGAACCTGGTGGCCCGTGCCCTCGCCGCCTTTCGGGAGCGAACCGGCGCCCGCCTCGCGCCGCTCGACGTCGAGGTCGACAAGCGGATTCCGGTCGCCGCCGGGCTCGGCGGCGGAAGCGCGGACGCCGCCGCGGCACTGCGGGCGGCGAACGAGCTCGCCGGCGGCCCGCTCGACGTCGACGGGCTGCGGGCGGTGGGCGCCGAGGTCGGAGCCGATGTGGCGGGCCAGATTGCGCCCGGCCCGGCGCTGGTCGGAGGCGCAGGCGAGCGGGTGGAGGCGGTGTCGCTGCCCGCGATGTGGCTCGTCCTGCTTCCGAGCCCACGCGGCCTCTCGACCGCTCGCGTCTACGCCGAGCTCGACCGCCTGGGCGGCGCCCGGCGAGGGCTCGACCCGGAGAGCCTGCGCGCGCTCGCAGGGACGCCGCTGCCCGCGCTCGCGGCCGCGGTGGAGAACGACCTGCAGCGGGCGGCGCTCTCGCTTCGCCCCGAGCTCGAGGCCGGGCTGCGCGCGCTGCGCGGCGCCGGCGCGCTCGCCGCCGCCCTCAGCGGCTCGGGCCCCACGGCGTTCGGGCTGTTCCCGCACGCCGACGCCGCGCGCAGGGCGGCGTCGTCCATCCCCGGCGCCCTCGCGGTGGCGACGCGCCCCGGCCGACCATGAGGACGGGACAGGTCATCGCCGCCATCCTGGCGCTCGCCGCCGTGCTGTTCGTCGTCCGGCGCCGCTCGCGCCTCGGGCTCGAGCGGGCGGGGGCTCTCCTTCTGCTGGCCGCGCTGTGCGCCGTCTACGCGAGCGGCGTCGTGCCCCCGCTCCCCGACGCCAAGACCGTCATCACCCACGTGGCGAACGCGCTCGGGTCGTGGACATACGCCCTCGTCGGCGTCTTCGCGTTCCTCGAGACCGGCGCCTTCATCGGGCTGGTCGCCCCCGGCGAGACCGTCGTGCTCGTCGGGGGCGTGATCGCGGGGGAGGGGCGGATCGAGATCCTCCCCCTGATAGGGCTGGTCTGGGCGTGCGCCGCGCTCGGCGACTCGCTGAGCTTCCTGATCGGCCGCCGTCTCGGCCGGGGGTTCCTTCTGCGCCACGGGCCGAAGGTCAGGCTGACCCGCGACCGCCTGGGCCGGGTCGAGGGCTACTTCGAGCGGCACGGGGGCAAGACGATCCTGGTCGGCCGCTTCGTCGGGATCGTCAGGCCGGTCGCGCCGTTCATCGCCGGCTCCTCGGGCATGCGGTACACCGCCTTCATCCCGTACAGCGTGCTGGGCACCGGCCTCTGGAGCGCGCTCTACTGCCTGCTCGGGTACATCTTCTACCGCTCGTTCGACACGGTGGCGAAGGTGGCCGGCCAGGCCACGCTGGGCTTCGCGGTCGTGGTCGCGGTCGTGGCCGGCGCCGTGTACGCGTACCGCCGCCTGCGTCACGAAGAGGAGCGCCGTCGCCTGCGAGCATGGCTCGAGCGCCAGGGGCGACGACCCGCCCTGCGGCCGGTGGTCGCGGTCGGCCGGCCACTGGTCGTCCGGGTTCTGATGCCGGCGTGGCGCGCCGCGAGCCCACGGCTCCGGTTCCTCGGGCAGCGCCTCACCCCCGGCGCGCTCGGGCTCGAGCTGACGACGGCGCTCGCGGTGGCCGCAACCGGGTTGTACGTCTTCGTGCTCTACACGGTCGTGTTGGCCGGCCACCCGGGACCGACCCCGCTCGACACCCAGCTGCTCGACTTCTCCGACGGCCTCCACGGCTCGGCCGCGGTTGACGCGGCGAAGGCGATCACGACCCTGGGCAGCTTCCCGAGCGCGGTGGTCGCCGTCCTGGTGGCCGCCCTGGTCCTGGCCGGCACCGGCCACCGGTCCGACGCGGTAGTCCTCGTGACCGGCCTGGCGGCGGTGACGGTCGGCGTCCACGCGGCCAAGGCGGGGGTCGACCGCGCCCGCCCCGTCCACCCGCTGGTGCACACGAACGACGCGAGCTTCCCGAGCGGTCACGCCGCCTACGCGACCGCGTGGGTGGCGATCGCGGTGACCACCTGGCGGGCGCTTCCAGGCCTCAAGAGCCGGGCCTTGCTGGTGGCTGCGGCGCTCGCGCTGAGTGCGGCGATCGGGTTCACTCGGATCTACCTCCGGGCCCACTACTGGTCGGACGTGGCCGGCGGATGGGGGCTCGGCGCCGGCACCTTCGCCCTGTTCGCGGCCATCGGCCTGGTCGTCGTCCACATCCGCCACAATTCGCGCAGGGCCGGGGACGCCCGGGCGCCGGCCGAACCGCGATGAACATCGACCTCACGTCAACCGATCTCGCGCTGGCCATCGCCGCGGGGGTGGCCGGCGCTTCCTACATCGGATTCATCCTCTTGCCGGCCTGGCAGTCCTACGGCCGGCTGTGGGAGAAGGTCGCCGCCGGCTTCCTGAGCCTGTTCATCCTGGTGACGTTGCTGGCCATCGGCGGCGCAATCGGCTTCGCGATCGTCTGGTCGTACGACCGCTACGCCTAGATGCCGGCTCGCGCGCAGGGTCGTGCCGGGGCCTCGGCGGCTCCGGACCTCGCCGCCCTCGATCGGGTCTCGGACGCGGTGGAGTCGGGCGCCGGCCTACCCGAGGTGGCGAGGTCGGCCGGCGCCGCGCTCGGCGCCAGCGTGATCGTGCTCGACTCGACCAGCAGCGTGCTCGCCGTCGCATGCGCGTCCCCCGACGAGGAGCGCGCGGTAATGGCCGGCGAGGGGGGCACCCAGGCGGTCGAGCTGAGGGTCGCCGAGTCGCCGGTCGGCACACTGCGCTACCGCCCGCGCGGCGACGCCCCCGCCACGGCGCTGCTGCGCATGGTCGCCGCCCTCATCGCGCTCGAGGTGGAGCGGGCCCGCGCGCCCGAGCGGGCCTCCGAGGCCGCGGTCAGGGGCTTCCTCGAGGACCTGCTCGCCCGGCGCCTGACCGACCGCGAGAACATCGTCGCCCGGGCCGGCGAGCTCGGATGCGAGTTGGCCGAGGGTGCGAGCGTCCTCGCCGTGCGCGCACGCCCCCGCCAGCCCGAGGGGGGCGACTGGCGGGGCCGGGTCCTGAACGTCGCGGAGCGGGCGTCACGGGCGGTCGAGCGCGGCTCGCTCGTCGCCTGGGTCGCGATCCAAGGCCCCGAGCCCGAGCTCGTCGCGCTCGTGCCCGGGCCGGGCGAGGTAGCCCGCCGGGTGGCCAGCGCCCTTGACCGCGAGCTCGCGGCCAGCCTCTCGAACTACACCTTCGTCGTTGCCCGGAGCCGACCGGCCGCCGATCCGGTCGACCTCCACCGGGCGGGAGCCGAATCGCTGCTCGCCGCCAACGTCGCCGAGGGCCGCGGCCAGTCGGCGCTCTCGTTCGAGGAGACCGGGGCGTACCGGCTGCTGCTGCCCGCCATGAGCGAGGATCGCTCGGAGCTCGAGCGGTTCTACGAGGAGACCGTGGCGCCCCTCGTCGCCTACGACGAGCAGTACGAGACCGAGCTCGTCCGCACGCTCGACACGTTCTTCGACACCGACGCGAGCGTCGCCGGCACCGCGGAGCGGCTGTTCACCCACCGCCACACGATCCGCTACCGCCTCGACCGGGTGCGTGAGCTGAGCGGGCTCGACGTCTCCTCGAGCGACGGCCGCGAGCGCCTGTCCCTCGGCCTCAAGGCGATGCGGGTGCTCGGCATCATCCCGCCCGGCGGCCCGGCCCACGAGCCCGGGGCGGGCGGAGGCCGGGTCCCCCGCGAGGAGAAGGACCGCTGAGCCAGCTCGGGGGGGAGGAGTCGAACCTCCGTCTCCGGGACCAAAACCCGGTGTCCTTGGCCAGCTAGACGACCCCCGAAAGTCGAATCGAGGATAGGCGCGAGCCCGGTTCGGCGGTACGCTGGGCGCCCATGCACCAGCCGATCACGGAGCCGTTCACGGCCCTGATCATGGCGGCGGGCCAGGGGACGCGCATGCGCTCGCGCGTGCCCAAGGTGCTGCACGAGGTGTGCGGCAAGCCGATGATCGGATGGGTGATCGACGCGGCTCGCGAGGCGGGGGCCTCGC
>DASQXU010000057.1:0-7872 GCA_035639555.1 Thermoleophilaceae bacterium | reverse complement strand
CGCAGGTGTCACAGCGGATGCAGTTGCTGTAGGACCGGTTCGCCTCGTTGAGCATCACCCCGCAAGGGGCGTGGAACGGCTGGTACCCGGCGGCCGCCAGGTCGTCGGACAGCTGCTGTATGCGCGGCTCGTGGGATACGGCCGGGAAGGGGTAGGGCGCGCTGCACGGCGGCTCGGTCGGGTCCTCGCCGCGCGCGCCGTGCACCTGGTAGAGCTGTTCGGCCTGGGTGTAGTAGGGCTCCATCTCGTCGTAGGTGATCGGCCACGCGGGCGAGATGCCGTCGTGGTGGCGGAGTTCGCCGAAGTCCTCCTCGCGCAGGCGGTACAGCGCCGCGCCGTAGAGCTTGGTGGCGCCGCCGACGAAGTAGTGGACCTGCGGCTGGAACCCCCTGCCGTCGCGGTCGTACCACGTGTCCTTCGAGACGTAGCGGTTCTCCACGAAGACCGGCCCGGCGTTCCAGTTCTCGGGCTCGCGCGGGAGGAAGTCGCCCCGCTCGACCAGCAGGATGCGCCTACCCGAGGACGCGAGGCGGTGTACCAGCGTGCCACCGCCGGCCCCGCTGCCGATCACGATCACGTCGTAGGAGCTCATCCTGTGTACTCGCGGAGCCGCTCCACAAGGATGATGTGTGAGGCGGCCTGGATCAGCGCGAGGTGTGAGAAGGCCTGCGGGAAGTTGCCGAGGTGGTGGCCGGTGCTGGTGTCGAACTCCTCGGCGTAGAGCCCGAGCGGCGAGGCCCCGCGAAGTAGCTTCTCCATCAGGTCGCGGGCGCGCTGCTCCTGGCCGACGAACGCCAGCGCCGAGACGAGCCAGAACGAGCAGATGAGGAAGCTTCCCTCCTTGCCGGACAAGCCGTCGTCCGTCTCATCCGTGCGGTAGCGGAGAACGAAGCCGTCTTCGGTCAGGTCGTCCGCGATCGTCTCGACGGACTTGCGCAGCCGCTCGTCGTTCGCGGGCAAAAAGCCGAAGATCGGCGCAAGCAGAGTCGAGGCGTCGAGGGCCTCGGTGTCGTAGTGCTGGCGCAGAACCCCGTCGACGACGCCGTGCTCGAGGATGTCGGACTTGATCTGGTCCGCGGTGCCGCGCCAGGTCTCCTCGAGCGCACGATCACCGCGGATCGCCGCCAGTTTCGAGGCGCGGTCGAGCGCGACCCAGCACATCAGCTTCGAGGAGACGTAGTGCTGCGGCGCTCCCCGAGCCTCCCAGATGCCCTGGTCGGGGTTCTGCCAGACCTTGGTCGCGCACTCAGCCTGCGCTTGTACGATCGGCCATAGCCGCCTCGGCAGGCGCTGCGAGCGCCGGGTGTGCAGCAAGATCGAGTCCAGCACCGCGCCGAACACGTCGTTCTGGCGTTGGTCGAAGGCGCCGTTACCCACCCGCACCGGGCTGGCCCCGGCGTAGCCCGACAGCTCGTCGCGGGTCGACTCGGTGAGGTCACGGCGGCCGTCGATCCCGTACATGATCTGCAGCGCGCCGTCGTCGTTGGGCTTGAGGTCGGCAACGAACTGCATGAACTCGTCGGCCTCCCAATCCATGTTGAGGTAGTGAAGCGCCTGGAGGGTAAAGGTCGTGTCGCGGATCCACGTGTAGCGGTAGTCCCAGTTGCGCTCGCCGCCCGGGGTCTCGGGCAGAGAAGTGGTCAGCGCTGCCACGGTCGCTCCAGTCGGCATGTAGGTGAGGCCCTTGACCGTCAGCGCCGAGCGCTGAATGGGATCCCGCCAGCGGTGGTCGAGAAGCCGAGCGCGGCCAAGCCAGCCCCGCCAGTACCGCCTCGTCGCCGCAATCCGTGCGTTGGCTTCGTCGACGTTCTGCGGCGAGGCCAGCTCCTCGGCCCACGACAGCGAGCAGTAGAGCTGCTCGCCCTGCGTGAGAGTGTGCCGCGCACGCACGCTGTTGCCCTCGATGCCCAGCGCCATGTCCGTCGAGAGTCGGATCGTCTGCCCCGCACCGATCGCGTCGGCGGTGTGGCGGCTGCCCTCTACCAAGGTCCACTCGGCGGGGGTGCGCCCGTAGTCGAACACCGGCTCGCAGACGAGCTCCATCTCGATGCTGCCCTCGAGGCACAGGACGGTGCGCACCAGCGTGTGGTCACCGTCGTAGTCGGCGGGGGGACGCGTGTGGGGCGTGATCTCGTCCTCACGGTGAGAGGGGCCCATGGTGAGCGCGTCGAAGACGACGGCCCAGCCGGTCGACGTGGCCCAAGTCGTGGCGACGACGTTCGTTCCGGGCTCGTAGATCCGTGCCGTTGGCACGTTGACCCCGAACGGCCCGAGACGGAAGGTCCCCGCCTCGCGATCGAGCAGAGTGCCGAACACGCTGGGGGCGTCGAACCTCGGAACGCAGAGCCAGTCGATCGCCCCATCGGGGGCCACCAGCGCTCCGGTGTGGCAGTTCGAGAGGAACGCGTAGTCGGCGATCGGCGGAAACGGAGAGGGTGCGGCGGCGCTCTGTTGAGTTTGCGGCTCCTCCGCCACGGCGGAGGATGTGGTACCGCCCCTCCCCGCGGCGTTCGCGGAGCCCTTGACCTTCTGGGCGCTCACGCGCCCACCCAGGGGCCGTGCCACTTGCCGTGGCCGGCGACGAGGTGGTTGGCGGCCTCCGGCCCCATCGATCCCTTCGGGTAGGGGTGCACCGGTGGCGGCGAGTCAAGCAGCGGCTGCATCACGCGCCACCTCTCCTCGACGCTGTCCTCGCGGACGAAGCGCGTGCTGTCGCCGACGAGCGCGGCGTGCAGCAACACCTCATAGGGGGTCGGACCCTCGCCGCCCTCCTTGGCGAACTCCATGTCGAGGCTGATCTGCGCCGGCTCCGCGACGTCGCCGCGCTGCGCCTCGGCGAGCAGCCGGATGCCGGTGCTCGGGTCGAGCCTGACCACGAGCTGGTCTGGCTCCGGCCGGCGAAATCGATGCGTGAACCCCACCCGCGGCGGTTGCTTGAACACCAGCCGAAGCTCGGTCTGGGTGACCGGCAGGCACTTCCCGGTTCGGATGAAGAACGGCACGCCGGACCAGCGCCAGCTGTCGATCTCGAGGCGCAGAGCCGCGTAGGTCTCCGTCGTGGAGCCCTCGGCCACGCCGTCGATCGCCTGGTAGCCCTCGTACTGGCCCCGGACATAGCGGGCGGGGTCGGCATCGGGCATCGCCCGATAGACCGAGACGAGCGCATCCTTGAGGCTTGCCGCGTCGTCGCCCGGTGGCGGCTCCATCGCCGCCGCTCCCAAGAGCTCCATCAAGTGGTTGACGACCACGTCCCGGAGCGCGCCGACTGGATCGTAGAAGTGGCCGCGGTCCTCGACACCGAAGTCCTCCGCCATCGTGATCTGGACGGAGGCGACGTAGTCGCGGTTCCAGACCGGCTCGAAGATCGTGTTTGCGAAGCGCAGGTAGAGGATCTCGCCGAGGCCCATCTTCCCGAGGAAGTGGTCGATCCGGTAGACCTGCGACTCCTCGATGTAGTGGTGCAGCTCCGCGGTGAGCGCCCGCGCCGACTCGAGGTCGTGGCCGAACGGCTTCTCGATCACCACGCGCGCCCCTTCGGTCACGCCGGCGGCGGCCAGGCCCTTGACGACCATGGCGAACAGCGACGGCGGGATCTCGAGGTAGAACACAGGGGTGCGAGCCGCCCCGATGGCCTGTGCGACACGCTCGAACGTGCTCGAGTCGGCGAAGTCGCCGCTGAGGTAAGAGAGCCGCGCGGCGAAACGGTCGAAGGTCGCCTCATCGACCTCCTCTTGGGCCGCGATCGCCGCTCGAGCGTGGTCACGGAGGTCGTCGGCCGTCCAGTCGTCGGCCGCGACCCCGACGATCGGGCAGTTCAGCAGGCCACGTCGCTCGAGCCGGTAGAGCGAGTGGAAGGTCATCACCTTCGCGAGGTCGCCGGTGATGCCGAAGACCACCAAGACGTCGGCGTACTCCGCGCCGTCGGTCCTGCCGACGGCGCCAGCGGTTGCTTGGCGAGGGCGTACCGCGGTGCTCATACATGCCTTTCGTTGCGGGGGCTGACCTCCAAGCCCGGATTCTCGGGCGTCCGCCCGGCGGGCGCATCACCCCATCGGAGTGAAATCGGCGGAGGCAGGATCACCCGTTCGAGATGATGCGTCCGGAGCGCGGCACTGGCACGGTGGTCCCCACCCTACCCTCGTTCGCGTGCGAGCACCTCGGTCGGGCGTGTTTCGCCAGGATTCCGTCTTCGAGGGCGCGTCGTCGCGGAGCGGCGCGGTGATGGTCGTCCAATGAGAACCCGCCGGGCTGCGCCGTTCGTTGCCGCGGTGCGCCGCAACGGCGGCGTGCCCGTCGCGTTCGAGCGCGGCCGGACAAAGACGACTCGTGTCTAGAGGATCGCTGTGGGGTTGATCGGCGAGCCCGTCCCGCGAGGGATGCGAAGCGGCGCGGCGGCGAAGAAGAAGGCCCACCGCCCCGTCTGCTCGCACGCCACCCGCAGATCCTCGAACTGAAGGTAGTCCAGTAGGTGGACCCCCATCGCGTTCAGGGCCAGGACGTGGATCGGGAAAGCCACGCCGTCCGTGGTGCTCGGCGCCGTATCGCTGTTGCCGTCGGAGCCGAGCGCGGCGATGCCGCGCTCGGCGATGAGCGGCATAGCGGTCGGATGGAGTCCGGCTTTCGCGCTGGCCGTGTCCCACGGGCCGAGCTCGCGCAGCCGCCGAACATGCCCTGTGCGCACGAGGAGGATGTCCCCCGCACCGAGCCTCACGCCCTGCTCGCGCTCAGCTGCCTCGAGGTCGTCGCGGAAGATGTGCTCGCCCGGCTCGAGCCAGGCCACTCCCCGCACCCGGGGGATGTCGAGGAGGACCCCGCGCCCCACCAGCCCGTCCTTGAGGACCTCGATCGCATCAGCGGCCGCGCCGGCCGAAGTCACGGTGTCCTGCGGTCTGCCGTTGTAGAGGGCTCCCTCGTAGGCGACGTGGCAGAACGCGTCGATATGCGTGTGGCCATCGTTGTGGTAGTCGACCCCGATGTAGTCCTTCGCGAAGCGCTCTGACCCCGAGCCGATGTCGGTGTCGAACAGCATCGTCATCCGGTGCTCCGCCGGCACGGGGTTAGAGGGAGCGCGCTCGGTCGCCACGGGCAAGCTGAGCGTGACGGTTATGCCGTCGCGTACGAGCCGGGCCGCCGTAGCCACCCGCTCACGCGTCAGGTGATGGAGCGCCCCGCGCTCGTCGTCCTTGCCCCAGCGTCGCCACTCGCTCAGCGATCGAAACAACGCCTGGAACTCGTCGGCGCTCACCCGCGTCGGCGGTCGCGTCATGCCCGACATTAGACACAAAGGGCGGCGCGATCATCGTCCGGGTGAACTCCTGCGGCGGAAATCACCTCGACGAGATGATGCGCCCCGCCGGAACCGAGCCTAAACTCGCGCCACCTTGCTGCAGCTCCGTGTGTTCGGCACCACGTCGGTGATGTCAGAGGTCGCCCGGCGTCTGTCCGGGCTTTCGGGTGCCGGCCATATCACATGGTGCGAAGCCGGCGATCGCAGCGACAGAGCGCTCGTCACGGCGGATCTTCGGGCGGACTCCGCGGACGAGGCACTCGAGGCGGTCGAGCGCCTGCCTGTGCCCCCGGAGGACGTCTCCCTCTTGCGGCTGGAGTCAATCTCGCCAGGCGTGCGGCGGCGTCAGCGCGCGAACCTCGTATGGGCCGACCTTCTCGGGCAGGCCAGCCAGCACGCGCGACCGGTGGCCCGCTACCTCGTGTTCATGGCGGTGGCCGGGGTGATCGCGGGCTACGGCGTCATCTACGGCAATCCAATCCTGATCGTCGGAGCGATGTCCGTGGCGCCCGACCTGCTGGCGATCACCGCGATGTGCGTCGGCCTCGTCTCGGGCCGAATCCGGCTGGCGAGGCGAGCGCTCTTGACGCTGGCCGCCGGTTTCGGGCTCGCCGGGGTGGTCGCCGGCGTGCTCACCGCGCTGCTGAACCTCGTCGGGCTGCTTCCCGACGGCTTTGCCATCGGTCCGGGCGTACTACACGGGCTCGCCACCATCAACAGCGCGACGTTCGTCGTCGCGCTGGTGGCTGGCATCGCGGGCATGCTCGCGGTCGAGAGCCGCGCGAGCGCCGCAGTGGGGGTCGCGATATCGGTTACCACGATCCCGGCCTCCGCCTACGTCGGCGTGGCCGCGGGCGTAGGAGAGCTCGCAAAGGCGAAGGAGGCCCTCGGGGTCCTCGGCATCAACGTCTCGATGCTGCTCACGGGCGGCACCATTGCGTTGGCTGTGCAGCGGGCCCTCGAGCGACGCGCGGCGGGAAGGCGCGCCGATGCTGTCCGCTGACGAGATCCTCAGTGGCCTCGGCCTGGTGGTGGTGCTGGGATGGCCTGCCGGCTGCTCGCAACACGCACCCGCCTACCCGCCGCTGACCGGCCCCCTTCGCAAGCTGGCCTGCCCGCCGGCGTCGTGTATGGGCGCTCGAGCTGCTCATCGGCCTACCCGCTCACCAGGCTTTTGACCGTGATCGCGATGAAGAACGCGATGACAATCTCGTTGACGGCCCACGAGTTGTCGTTCATCCAGTTACGGACCTTCGGGAGGAAGACCTCCGCCCGGCGGCCGAGTAGCACGACGAGCAGCCCCGGCAGTGCGACCAGCAAAACCGTCAGGAGGATGAAGGGGATGGTGTAAGACCACGGATTGCCGTCGCGCGCCATCGAAGAGCCGACGCTGAAGGAGCTGATGATGTCCGTCGGAAACACCCCGAGCAGCAGCACGCCGAGGACGAACGCGAACCTCGGCGTGGCGGTCCGGAGCCTGCCCATCCACCTCGGGGGCTCGGACGTCTTCCGTTTCAGGAAGACGTAAGCGGCGGCAGCGGCGAGTAGGGCCAGAACCAGGCCGTCGATGACGTGCCCAGACGTCCTCTTGCTCGAGTTGCCGCCGCCGCCCTTCACCCCCTTGACGATGAAGTAGAAGGCTGTCACGAAGGCCGTGACGGTGATCAGCGCGCCGACTACGTACGCGAGCGAGGTTCCCCTCCAGTTCTCGCTCGTGGCGAAGAAGAAGGCAGTGATGATCTGCGGCCCAGCGATCATCACGAACGCCAGCGGCAGGGTTTTCACGATGTCGGACAGGGCGTTCCTTCCTCGCCGCAGGGTCGGGCGCGACCGGACCCTCTCACAGATCCACGCATCACTGCGATGAGGTGATCGAAGCCGGTCGCGGCGCGTGCGAAGACCCTTGTCAAGCAGTAGGCAGCCTCAGAGGGCGGCGATCAGCCCGCGAGCCAGGAAGAAGGCGCCAGCGGTCGCGCACAGCCCCATCGCGATCTGTCGGCCGTGGCCGCCGAGCCAGGCGTTCATCGCCGCCACCCGCCGCTTCGTCGCCTCCGGGGAGGCAATGTACCCCAGGAGCGGGACCTCGATGAGGGTGAACATGATCAGGTTGTAGAGCAAGACCCATAGCACCGTCTGAGCGGTGCCGGCCTTCGACTCCGCGATGTCCTTGAGGGCCACGAGGTACATCGCGCCGGGAAGATTCAGCACGAGCGCGACCGCGAATGTCAGCCCGAGCGATTCGCGCTCGAGCACGCGCGCCGACCACGGGTCGCGGCTGTGACCGTTCTTCGCCGCTTTCACCTCCTTCCTTCTCTCGCGGCGCTCGCGCAGCCGGCGATCCCGACCGGTTAGGAGCACCCAAAAGATCACCAGGGCTAGCAGCGCGGCGAAGATGTCGACGCCGGGGCTGACGCTCCTGTTCGACGCGCCTACCGCGTGGCCGGCCTTGAACGCCTCGAGGATGAGCGCCCCGGCGACGAAGCTGATCGTCAGCCCGCCCAGGTAGTACGCGATCAGCAGCCGGCGCGCGTTCGGCCGCGCGAGGATCAGCACGACCATCGCGAGCAGCGCCGGATAGAACGCCG
>DASQXU010000056.1:0-3576 GCA_035639555.1 Thermoleophilaceae bacterium | reverse complement strand
TCGCCTGGTTCGCGGTGGTCCCGGTGGCGGTGGTCGCCCTGGTGGCCAGCGGGTTCGCGTGGATCGCCACCGTCTCGTCGCTGAATGCCAGCGTGCAGACGATCCTCCCCTCGTGGGTGCGCGCGCGGGGAATGGCGCTGTTCCTGCTCGTCGTGCAGGGAGGCCAGGCGCTCGGGAGCGTCGTCTGGGGGTTCGTCGCCGAGCACAGCAACGTACAGATGGCGTTCACCGCCGTCGCCGCCGGGCTCGTGCTCGGCCTCGCCTTCGCTCTGCGCTATCCCGTGCGCTCCGGGGAGGATCTCGACCTGACGCCGTCGCGGCATTGGCGCGAGCCCGAGCTCGCGATCGACCGGGATCCCTCGGCCGGTCCGGTGCTCGTGACGATCGGGTACCGGGTGCCGCCGGAGAACCACGAGGCGTTCCGCGATGCGATGCAGGCGGTCGGCCGATCGCGCCGCCGCTCCGGGGCCGAGCGCTGGGGGCTCTTCCAGGAGGCCACCGACCCGGACCGCTTCGTGGAGGCCTTCGTCGTGCCCTCGTGGGAGGAGCACCTCCGCCAGCACGAGCGGCTGACGGTCGCCGACCGCCAGTTCGAGGAACGCGCCCGCGAGCTGGTGGCAGACGGCCACCGGCCGGAGGTCACCCACCTCCTCTCGACCTAAGGTTGTCGCCGACCGGCATACTGCAACGCCGTGCAGGACCGGCCACCACGTGCTTCGGGCGAAAGCGCGAACCGGCCCGCCCCGAGGCGGGCGGTTCGCCCCCGCGCGCTCCGCCGCGGGACGGTGCTCGAGCGCGTACGCCGCACCGACTTCCCGATCGCCTTCCGCGGCTACGACCGCGCCGCCGTCGACGCCTACGTGGCCGACATCGCGGAGCTGGTGGCCGAGCTCGAGGCGACCCAGTCGCGCGAAGCGGTGGTCGAGCGGGCACTCGAGCAGGTCGGGGAGGAGACGACCGAGATCCTGAAGCGCGCACACGAGACGGCGGCCGAGGTCACGGCGCGCGCGCGAGCCCAGGCCGAGGGCCGCCTGCAGCGGGCCGAGGCCGAGGCCGAGGAGCTGCGGCGCGAGGCCGACGATCAGGTCAGGCGCGTGCACGCGGACGCGGGCGCCATCTGGGAGGAGCGGAGCCGCTTGATCGAGGACATGCGCGTGCTCGCCGAGGAGCTGCTCGCCGTGGCGGACAACGCGCTCGAGCGGATACCCGCGCCCGAGGCGCGGGAGCCGGCCTCGGGCGGGCCCTCCCCCGCCGCCCGTCAGCCGTGGTTCCCACCCGACGACGAGCCGACGGTCGAGGCGCCCGACCCGGGCGAGCCTGAGACCGACGAGAGCGATCCGGCGAGCGACTCGCGGTCCTAGAGGGGGGCCGGCCCGCAGCGGCAAGTTCGAAGCGACAGTAGAGGAGGCACTCAGATGGCGGTAAGGAACGCAAGCGCGAATTGGCAGGGCTCGCTTCAGGGCGGCGACGGGGCGATGCGCCTCGGCAGCGGGGCCTTCGAGGGTCCCTTCTCGTTTAGCTCCCGGTTCGAGGAGGGCGAGGGCACCAACCCGGAGGAGCTGATCGGCGCCGCCCACGCCGGGTGCTTCTCGATGGCCCTCGCGAACGGCCTGAGCGAGGCGGGCCATGAGCCGGAAAGCGTGGACACCGACGCCCGCGTCCACCTCGAGATGGGTGGCGAGGGGCCGGGGATCACCCGCGTCGAACTGCGTACCCGCGCTCGGGTGCCTGGGATCGACGAGGAGGAGTTTCGCCGGCAGGCGGAGGAGGCAAAGCAGAACTGCCCCGTCTCGAAGGCGCTCGGCGGCGTCGACATCGAGCTCGACGCCCAGCTCGAGAGGTAGCCGGCCGCCGCGGACGGCGGGAGCGCACGCCGCTCGCCATCCCGGCGTTTGGCAAGCACAGATCCTGGCTACCCGGACGGAGGTGAGCGAGAGAGGGGTCCAGTGAGCCAGCGAGCGGGCGACGATCCCATCGACCGGCGCGCCGAGGCTGAGGCGGACGCCGCGGCGGCCGAGGCGGGAGCGGTTGGGGGCCGGCGCGACGAAGATGAGGACCCGGCCGAGCAGCCGGTGCGCGAGGCCGGCGGCGGGGAGGCCGAGGGCTTCGAGCAGGCCGAGGAGGACCTGCGCGAGCACGCCGAGCACGGCGACCCCGCGCCGGACCCGACCACGGAGGAGTTCACGCCGGAGTTCGAGTCTGACCGGGAGACCGGCGGGGCCCGCGGTGAGGCGGACGACTTCAGGTCCAGCGAGCGAAGCGGGGAGGTCTAGCGACCCGCACTCGAGCCCCCGCGCCGTCTGACAGACTCAGAGCGCATGCCAAGGCAGCGGCAGGTCAAGATGCAAATGCAGGTCGGGGCGCTCGCCGCGATCCCGCAGCTCGAGAACCGCACCGACGAGCAGCTCCAGAGCGAGTCCAAGCACCGGGTCGCGGCGAAGGCGATCCTCGGCGCGCGGGCGGCCGAGCGCTACGACGTGAAGGCCGCGCGCCGGTACTTCAACGAGGCGCTGGCCGGCAGCCACCCGCAGGAGCGGCCTGCGCTGCGCCAGATGATGAAGGCCTCGCTCGCGCTCGCCGAGCGGCGGCCTGACGAGCTTCAGGAGGCGATGGAGAAGCTCGGCCAGGAACCGCCCTCGGGCCGCCAGCTCATGCTGCTGCGCCTCGTGGGCCTGATCGCGCCTCCCCCGGGCACCGGCCTGGTCGCGCGCGCGCGCGGTTTCGTCATCCTCCTCGCGCTCGTGATAGTGCTGCTCGCGGTCGGGTTCGGGATCGCCGAGCTCGTCTCCCTGCCGTTCGGCGGGGTGGCGGTCGGCGGGGCGATCCTGATCGGGCTGGCGATCGTGGTCGTCGCGCTCGGAACGCTCACGCTCGTCGGCCGCCGCCGACAAGCCAAGGCACGGGCCGCGCGCGGCGCTAGCTGATCGCGGCCGCCAGGCGGCGGCGGTGCTGGCGCGCCAGCGGGTGGTCGGCGCCCAGCTCGGTGAAGATCCCCACCATCAGGCGACGGATCGCGTCGCGGCGATCGGGATCGCTGGTCGACTCGAGTGCCTCATGCATCAGCTCGAGCGCTTGGGCGTGGTCCGCCGCGTCCCAGGCGTCGAAGGCGGAGTCGAGCTCCTCCTCACCCTCGAGGACGAGCTCGGCCCGTGCGGCGAGGGCGTCGGCGACGAAGTCGCCCGCCGAGGGCTCCAGCAGGGAGCGGGCCTCGGCGGCGTCGCCGCGACGCAGAAGCAGCGCGCCGAGCGCCCGTCGCGCCCGCTGGTGGCGAGGGTCGAGCTCGAGGGCGCGGCGGAGCGCCGCCTCGTCGCGCTCGGCGGCGCCGCGGGCGGCGAGCTGATCGGCCTCCGAAGGCACGAGCCGATCGAAGAACCGCTCCACCTCGGCCGGCGGGATTGCGCCGGTGAACTCGGTGACCACGCGCCCGTCGCGGAACGCCTTCACGGCCGGGATCCCCTGCACGCCGAACGCCATGGCGAGCCGCTGGTTTCGGTCCACGTCGACCTTGGCGAGCTCGACCTGTCCCGCGCGGCTGCGCGCGGCGGCCTCGAGGGCCGGCCCGAGCGCCTTGCACGG
>DASQXU010000055.1:0-4126 GCA_035639555.1 Thermoleophilaceae bacterium | reverse complement strand
ACTCGCGCAACACGTCGGCATGCTCGTCGAGCAACACCTTCCGGACGACCTCCTCGGTCGTCATCCTGTCGGGACCGGCCACCTGTGGTGCCTCCTTCGCGTCGAACCTTCAGCAAGTCCGACGATGGTGAGCGCCGCGGTGGCCGGAACCACATTCCGTCCGCCGCGCTCCTACACCACGCTTATCTGAACGTCGAGCCCTCCGCGCGCCACTCTCTGACTGAGGGTCTCGGCGGCGAGTGGTTGCGGATCGGGCCATTGCTCCCGATCGCTCCGCGAACGCCCTGGCTTATCTGGGTGCGCGACCTCTGGCAGGCCGGCGACATGATGGTTGATGGGTCGACTCGCATGGAGCGACTCCGGCCGCTCAATCTATGGTGGGCCGCCGCCTGCGAGCGGGAGCCACGAGGCGTAAGGGAGCCAGCCGGAAGTTTCATCTCGGACGCTCGGGCATCGAGCGGAGGAGCGGGGAGTCGGCGCGGAAGCTCACGCTGGGCTCAAGGCCTCGGCCCCCAGCTCGCACAGGGTGTGGTAGCTGCGCCTGGCCAGCTTGCGTGCGATCGTCAGCGAGGCGCGGGTGTGGGAGAGGCCACGTCCGCGCAGGCGCAGGTAGTCGGGGTGGTCGGGGCTCCGCTCGCGGGTCGCCATCTGGGCCGCCTCATAGAGCGCCCAGCGCAGCTGCGGCGCGCCCTGCTTTGTCAGCTTGCCGAGCTTGCTGCGCCCGTCCGAGCGCTCCACGCCGACGTCGAGCCCGGCCATGCGCACCGCCTGGCGCGGGCGGCTGAGGCGCGAGACATCGCCGAGCTCTGAGACGATCACGCTCGCCGCCACGGGTCCGATCCCGAAGTGGCGCTCTTGGAGGGCCCGGCAGCCCGGCCGCCGGCGGGCCTCGCGGCCGAGTTCCGCGTCGAGCGGCCGCAGCTCGAGCTTGGCCCGCTCGATCATCCGCAGGCAGAGCTCGATTCAGTAGCGGGCTGCCTGGGGCAGCTCATGGCGCTCGAGCCACTCAAGCGCCCGGTCGCCCTCGAAGCCGTCGGGCAAGGAGGGCAGCCCGAAGTGGAACAGGGTCGCCTGGAGCCGCTGACGCCAGGCCGTCGCCTCGTCGATCAGCATCTTGCGCAGTCGGGTGAACATCCGCAGCCAGCAGATGTCATCGGGTGGGATCCAGGCCTCGGGCAGCCGGCCCTCCGATAGCAGCGTCCTAAGCCAGCGGGCGTCCTGGCGGTCGGTCTTGGCGCGGCGCTTCGATCCCCGCCGGGCGCGCGTCTCGGCGATCTCGGCGAGGTGCGGGGTGGCGCCGGCGCGCCCGAGCGCACGGACGACGAAGTACCAGCCGGTGCCGGCCTCGAGCGCAACGTGGACCTCCTTGCCGGGAAAGCGCTCGACCCAATGCTCAACTGCCTCGGGCGTGGCGGCGATCCTGCCCGTCTTCACTTCGCCGCTCTCGGCATCGAGCGCGTCAAAGGTGATTTGCCTGCGGTGAACGTCGAAGCCTGCATTTACGATGCCCATCGAGGGACCTCCTCCAGCTCCCGAAGACAACAGTTGTCGGCGGTCACTGGCCGCCTGACTTACGAGCGCAAAGGTCGCTCGCTGAGCGGACGGAGGTCCCTCAGTTCATGCCAGCTATGGGACGCGACCCCGGGGCCGCTCGGAAGCTGGTTCGCTACGTCGATGCTGACTCGCTACTTCGAGAAACTCGAGGAAGGTGTCAACCGTTTGCCGGTTCATAGCGTCCGCATCCGCAGGAGAGCCGGGAATTCACGCAATGTTTCTCGCCGGGAGGGGCTGGGCAGTCGCGCGCTGCTGAAGCGTTCTCGAATGACCCCGCCCCAGGGGTCGAACGGCACTCCTGAGCAGAGCAGTAGCGGGACGTATCCGGCCCGCGCTCTCTAAAAACCCGCTCGCAGCGAACACGTCGTAGAGCAGGTCGGCCGCTCGGCGCTAGGGTGACCGGCCGCGGCGAGGGCCATTGAAGGTCGCGACGCACCGCCCTTCCCAGCGTTTCGCATCCTTCCTGCGCCCTCGCCGCAAACTCGGAGGCTCGCTGCATTAGCGGGCGCTGCGAGAGTGAGGCGAAGGCCGGGTGCCGGCCGGCGCCGCGAGCGCGTCGGGGGCGTTCACGCGGTGGAGGACGACGGTTTGGGCCGGGCCGCGGATCCGCTCCGCCTCGACCGCGTCCCATGCCGGCAGCGGCCCGTCGATCAGAGAGCGGCCGAAGCGGTCGAGCTGCGCGCGCTGCTGCCCGGCTGAGCCGCCCGTCGCGCTGCGGTCACGTCGGGCGAGTCCCCTTGGCCTGTGGCGCTCGCGCGCGTCGGCTTGCTGGTGATTCGTGCCTGGGTAGAGGAGGGCTCCAGGCGGCCGCTGCGCGCGTTGGTCCGGCTGACCGCCGACAGCGGGCGCGGGTTCGAGCGCGAGCTGGTGTTCAGCGAGCCGGCGCGGGTGGAGGCGCTGGTCGTCAACAGCACGGTCAGCTTCAACTGCACCAGCGGGAGCTTGTTCCCCGAGTACGAGAATGACGGCGGGGAGAACTGGCACTACTCCTTCTTCGCCACCGCGGACTGACCGGCCGGGGGATCAGCGCGCGGGCCGGCTCGCTCGGCGCGGGGTCGCGCACAGTCGGCCGGGCGGCGATCGTGATTTGCGCCTTCGGAGGGGCTCCTCCATGACGTTCAAAGCCGCTCGTCACCGTTGATACGATCGCCGCCCTTGGGCGATCACCTCTCACCGCGACGGGTGCTCGCGCCGCGCCTCGGCCCGCTCGCCGCCGCCGCCGGCCTGCTCGCCCTGGCCCCCGCCGCCTGGTCTTCGGCCCCGAGCCCGAGCGCGGCGGCCGCCGCCCCGAGGCAGCGGGCCTGCCCGACCTTCCGGGTGGCGCGGCCCGACCGGGCGGCCGGCTACCGGGCCGGGGTCTACGACCTGAGCGTCTCCGGGCCGATCAGCTGCCGCGGCGCCCTCCGGCTGTTTCGCCGCTACCTGCGCCACCCCGACTCGCCGCTCCCCCGGGGCTGGCGCCACCGGCGCCACTACGCCGGCTTTGCCAACCGCCGGGCCGCGTTCAACGTCTACCAGCCGTTCCGCCGCACGACCCACCACCGCTTCGGCGCGGTGCGGCTCTGCCAGCCGGCGGCGAGCGTGTTCCCGCGCGAGCGGGTCGGCTTTCGCCCCGGCCACCACGCCCTGCTCGCCTGGGGTAGGACGCCGTGTGATCGGGCCCGCGCCGCGTTTCGCAGCTACGCCCGCCGGGGCGCCGTGCCCGCCCCCTACCGGCTCGACCGCCAGCGGACCGCGTTCTCGGCCGGGCGCTCGGGCTTCGAGGTCGCCTACCGCGACTACGCGCTGCGGGGCCCCCACCGGGGCTCCCCCGACCCGAACGACGCGTGCGCCAAGGGGGAGTTCGACTTCTACGTCTGCGTAGAGCTCACCAACGGCGGCGAAATCACGCTCACCAACGTCTCGGAGTCCCACAGCTGCGGCCTCACCGACCCCGGCCCGCCCGAGAGCATCGCCCCCGGCGGCTCGTTGAGCTATAGGGTCCACTGCGCCGTCGGCTTCTGGGGCAGCATCCACTACGACGTCAGTGTTTCTAGTGGCACGCAGAGTGCCACCGGCGGCATCGACATCACCTACACCACATTCGGTGGCACCTTTGCCTGCCAGGTCACGGGTGACGCGACTCGGCTCATCGGGGGATGCAACGACGCCGGAGGTGACATGCTCCCCGAGAATCAGAATGCCACCTTCGAGAACTGGCACTACAGCATCGAAGACTCGGATTAGAGCCGCGCCTCACTCGAACGAGTCGGTTCGATGACGGAGTCGACGGGCATGGCCGGGGGGGCGAAACGGGTCCGGGAGAGGAACGGGAATGAGGAAGGAACGACCGAAGCTCAAGGTCGGTGAAGGGCGGGGCCGGCGCAAAGGCAGTAGAGCGAGCTGCTCAATAACACGGCCTCCCTGACCTAAGACCAAGGTCAACGGTGCCTGACGTCGGTGCATCGCTCCTGCTCCTAGCCCGACGCCGCGATCGGCCGCTCAGCGGCGCTCGTCACCGTTGATACGATCGCCGCCCTTGGGCGATCACCTCTCACCGCGACGGGTGCTCGCGCCGCGCCTCGGCCCGCTC
>DASQXU010000054.1:0-2493 GCA_035639555.1 Thermoleophilaceae bacterium | reverse complement strand
CGACCCCCAGGGCCGAAGTGCGACCTGGCTGGCGCCCCGCGCGGAGAGATGACGCTCAAGGACCCGGCGTACTGAAGCGGCGCTCGGCCCGGACGACGACGGACACGGCCACCGCTTCGTGTTGGGTCGCCGGGATCAGGCTCCTCATGAGCCGGATGAGGTCGTCGGTGAACAGCGGGTAGAGGGCGCAGTCGTCGATGCTCACGGGCTGCCGGTGCAGCACCTCGACGCCCGTGAACCCCGCCTTCTCGAGCTTCTCGACGAAGTCACGCTCCGCCAGCGCCCCGGACACTCAGCCGGCCCAGGCGGCCGGATGGGTGAGGACCTCGGGGGGCAGCTGGTCCTCGACGATCGTGAGGTCGGAGGCCCAGAAGCTGCCGCCCGGCCGCAGCACCCTCGCGCACTCGGCCAGGACCCGCGCCTTCCGCGGCGAGAGGTTGATGACCCCGTTCGAGATGACGTGGTCGACGCTGGCGTCCCGGAGCGGAATGGCCTCCATCTCGGCCTCGAGCGTCTCGACGTTCGCAACGCCCGCCTCGGCGGCGGCGGCAGTGCGTTCGAGCATCTCGGGGAGGAAGTCGAGCGCGATCACCTCCCGGACGGGCCGGTCCGGTGGGCCGCGAGGATCGTGTCGATTCCGGCGCCGCAGCCGATGTCGAGCACCGTCTGTCCCGCCTCGATGTCCGCGAAGCGCAGGTGGTTGCCCACGCCGAGCGCCCGGTCGATCGCAGACTCAGGGACCTGGGCGAGTTCCTGGTGGTCGTAGAGCCTGCACGCGACCGCGGCCGTCGAGGAGTCGACGCCTCGGTAGGCGTCCCGGACCTGGTCCTTGAGCTCGGCGGCGTGCATGAGGTCGCGGCTCATCGGCGCTCGAGCTCCTCGAGGGTCGCGTTCAGCCGGGCCAGCGCCTCCGGCGGTACGTCATCGCGCGCGTAGTGCGCCAGGAAGCTCCTCAGCTCGTGCGCGAACTCCGCCTCGCCGCAGCAGCGTCGGCAGAAGGCGGGATGCTCTTCGATGGCCTCCCGCTGGTCGGCCTCGACGGTGCGATCGAGGTACTCCCATAGCTGCCTCACCGCATCGGCGCAGGTGATCATCGTGCTCCCTCCTTGAGCAGTCCGCCAGCCTCGGCGTAGTCCCACATCCGCCTCTCGAACAGCTTCCGGCCGCGGTGCAGGCGCGCCAGCACGGTGCCGAGCGGCACATCGAGCATCTCACCCCGAAGACGTCGCTCCGCAGCGACGCCGAGCGCAATCGCGAGGCGATCCTCGCCGCCGCCAGGCAGTCCTTCGCCGAGTCCGGCGACGTGCCGATGTACGAGATCGCGCGGCGCGCAGGTGTCGGCCAGGGGACCCTCTACCGCCACTTCCCCGACCGGAGCATGATCGCGATCGCGATCTTTGGCGACGAGCTCGACGAGCTCGAGGCGCTGGCTGCCCAGCACACCGACGACCCGGACGCCTTCTTCGTTCTGCTCCGTAGCGTGGTCGGGCTTCAGGCCCGGCTGCACGGCCTCATCGAGTGCCTCGATGAGGGAGGCGCCCCCGCGACCGATCCCCGCCAGGAACCCGACCACGCGGCGCTCAAGGACCGCCTGGTCGAGATCATCGCGCGTCCGTTTCGCGAGGCCCAGGCATCGGGCTCATTGCGGCCCGACGTGACAATCGACGACGTCCTACTCGTCCTTGCGATGGTCGAGGGCTCGCTCAGGAAACAGATCGACACCGGCGAGCACGCGAAGACCGCGAGCCGGGCCTTGACGATCGCGCTCGAGGGTCTGGCCGGACAGGACTACCGACGCTGAGCGTCCGGACGGCGAAGCAGCACTGTGGTGAGACCCTGTCCGAGGCGCCCGCAACGGACGACCAGGAGGTGCAGTAGCCGAACGCCGCTGACGCCTCCTTCCGCTCGGCAAAGCAAGCGTCTTGATAGGAGACGCCCGCTTCGTGGCCAACTGAGTCGCATAGATCATGCTCGCTCGCGCGCCTTCAAGCTAACCAGCCCGGATCAGCGCCAGGGCGCCGAGGGACGGCGCGGCTATAAGCCACCCCGATCTGATCCTTGGTCGCTTCTAGCCACCACGAGCTCTCGCGCTGGCGGTGGAGCGGCGGTGGTCGAGCCCTAGCGGGGGCGCCTGCGGCGCTTGGGCCGCGGCTGTGGCGGGTACTCGGCCCGCTCCTTGGCGGTCATCTTCCGAATGGTCAGCGTTCCGTCGTCGACCTGTCGCTGCATTCAGCCAGCTTGTCCCGGCGGCGCTCCTCGGCGCGTTGTCTTGTGGTCTTCATCCATCTCCATTGTGTCAGCGCGTCCAGGGGCGGGGGCTTCGATAAGCCTTGCCGCGTCGGCTTTCCCGAGTCCGTCTACCGGCTGCCCGCCCGCCGTCCCTCGCCGGAGGTCCCGGCTAGGAAGGGGCGTCCTCTCGAGGTTCTTGCTCGACCGGCGTCTGCGGATCCCCGGCCGGCGACGTCTCCGAATCGCCGGCCGTGACGGGCTCGG
>DASQXU010000053.1:0-2286 GCA_035639555.1 Thermoleophilaceae bacterium | reverse complement strand
GCTGGTGCCCCGGCGCGTGGTGGGAACCGACGTCTTCCACGCGGCCATCCTGCTCTGGGCGGCAACGGCGGCGCATCTGGTCGCCGGCAACGTCGACTTCGGCATCGTCGGCAACATCCTCGTCGGGTCGGTCCCGGGGGTGTGGCTCGGGAGCCACTGGGCGATCCGGGTCCCGGTCGGGGCGCTGCGGACGGCGCTCGCGGTGCTGCTGCTGGGCTCGGGACTCGGACTCCTGTCCAAGGCGAACGTGGGGGTGCCGACCGCGCTCCTCGCTGGCGTGCCGGCAGTGGTCGCCGCGCTGGTGGCCGGGGCCGCCCTGATCGAACGGCGCAGCGCCGTCCGCGCCGAGCCCGAGCCCGCGGCGCCGCCCGCCGCCTGACGCGCCACCCGCCGCGCGCGGCGGGGGGCGCGACTCGCCCTCGTGGACCCTTTGGTACTGCATGGAGTACCAAGGCGTCCACGGCCGGCATGGGATCTGGGGAGTGGCCCGGCGGCAGCATGGCGTGGTCAGTAGGAGGCAGCTCCTAGAGCTCGGCTTCCACCCCCAAGCGATCAAGCGACGGGTCGCACGCGGACGGCTCCATCGGGTTCGCCGGGGCGTCTATGCGGTGGGAAGTCCCTGGCTAAGCGGCCGGGGCCTGCTGATGGCAGCGGTCCTCGGCTGCGGCCCTCGGGCGGCTGCCAGCCACGAGACGGCGGCGGCGTTATGGGGCATCCGTCCGCCGGGCCCCGGCCCGATCGAGGTCTCCGTGCCCGGTCAGAGGCGTCCCCGCCAGGAGGGCGTCGTGGTGCACGGAGGCAGGCACCTCGGGCAGGATGGCCTCACCAGGCTCGACGGCATACCGGTGACCACCCCGGTGTCCACGCTCGTGGACCTCGCGACCCGCCTGAGGCCGGGTCAGCTCGAGGCCGCGGTCAACGAGGCCGACAAGCGCGACCTGACCGACCCCGAGGCGCTGCGGCGAGCGTTGCATGGCATGGCGGCGCACCAAGGCGTGGCCGCTCTGACCAAGTTGCTCGACCGGGCGACCCTCACCCTCACCGACTCCGAGCTGGAGCGACGCTTCCTTCGGCTCGTCCGCAAGGCCGGCTTCACGCCGCCGCAGACGGAACCTCGTGAACGAGTTCAGGGTCGACTTCTACTGGCCCGAGCTCGGGCTCGTCGTCGAGACGGATGGGCTCCGCTACCACCGCACGCCGGCCCAGCAGGCGCGGGACCGGCTCCGCGACCAGGCACACACGGCCGCGGGTCTCACCCCGCTCCGATTCACGCACGCCCAGATCGCCTTCGAGCCGGCATGGGTGGGGGCGACGCTGGCGGCCGTAGGCCGAAGGCTCCCCTTGAGCGCCGACTAACCTACCCGCGCCGATGTTCTCCAAGGTCCTGGTCGCGAATCGGGGCGAGATCGCCATCCGGGTCATCCGTACGCTCGAGGAGCTGGGGATCGCGGCCGTGGCCGTGTACTCGGAGCCAGACCGCGACGCGCCCCACGCGCGCCGCGCCGAGGAGGCCTACCTGATCGGCCCCGGGCCGGCGACCGAGAGCTACCTGGTGATCGAGAAGCTCATCGACGTCGCCCGGCGCTCCGGCGCCGAGGCGGTCCACCCGGGATATGGCTTCCTGGCCGAGAATGCAGCCTTCGCGCGGGCCTGCGAGGAGGCCGGCATCGTGTTCATAGGTCCGCCGGCCGACGCGATCGACGCCATGGGGTCGAAGACCCGAGCACGCGAGCTCATGCGTCGGGCCGGGGTGCCGATCGTGCCCGGGACCACCGATCCGGTGGAGTCGGTCGAGCAGGCGCGGACGGTCGCGGCCGAGGTGGGCTATCCGGTCGCCTTCAAGGCCGCCGGTGGCGGCGGGGGCAAGGGCTTCCGGGTCGCCGAGTCCGAGGACGCCCTCCAGAAGGCGTTCGAGGGCGCCTCGCGCGAGGGGGAGAAGTTCTTCTCGGACGCCACCGTCTACGTCGAGCGCTACCTGTCCGACCCGCGCCACGTCGAGGTCCAGGTGCTGGCCGACGCCCAGGGGAACGTCGTCCACCTGTTCGAGCGCGACTGCTCGGTGCAGCGCCGCCACCAGAAGCTGATCGAGGAGTCGCCCGCGCCGGCGGTCGACCCGGAGCTGCGGGAGCGGATCGGGAAGATCGGCACCGAGGCCGCCCGCGCGGTGGGCTACCGCTCGGCCGGCACCGTCGAGGGCCTGCTCGCCAACGGCGACTACTACTTCCTCGAGATGAACACCCGCGTGCAGGTCGAGCACTGCGTGACCGAGATGGTCACCGGCGTCGA
>DASQXU010000052.1:0-4730 GCA_035639555.1 Thermoleophilaceae bacterium | reverse complement strand
GGCGCTGCGAGCGGCCGCCGACCGCGATCCCCGCGAGGCCGAGGAGGACCTCGACCTTGCCGCCCTGGCCACCGTCTGCGACCTCGTGCCGCTGCGCGGCGAGAACCGGCGCGTCGTGCGCGAGGGGCTCCGCGCGCTCGCTGCCAGCGCGAAGCCGGGTCTACGGGCGCTGATGCGCGCCTGCGCGCTCGATCCGGGGGAGGTGAGCGAGCACGCGCTCGGGTTCAGGCTCGGACCTCGGCTCAACGCGGCCGGGCGGATGCGCCGGGCCGACGCCGCCCTCGAACTCCTCACGACCGAGGACGGCGCGCGGGCGGAGGAGGTGGCGCAGGAGCTCGAGCTGCTGAACCGCGACCGCCAGGAGGCCGAGACCCGGATTCTCTTCGCCGCCGAGGCGGCGTGCGTGGAACAGGCCAGCTCGGCCGCGTTCGTGCTCGCGGGGGAGGGGTGGCACCCCGGCGTGATCGGCATCGTCGCCTCGCGGCTCGTCGAGCGCCACCACCGCCCGTGCGTGGTGGTGGCGCTGGACGGTCAGGAGGGTCGGGGGTCCGGCCGGAGCATCCCCGCCTATGACCTCTACGCCGGCCTCTCCGCCTGCGGCGAGCACCTGCGCCGGTTCGGGGGGCACCGGGCGGCCGCCGGGCTCGAGATCGACGCGCACCGGCTCGACGCCTTCAGGGGAGCGCTAGCCCGCCACGCCGGCGCTCGGCTGACGCCCGGCGATCTGCGGCCGGTCGAGCGGGTCGACGCAGTCGTGCCCGGGGGTGCGCTCGCGCTGGGGCTGGGCGAGGAGCTCGAGCGCCTGCGGCCGTTCGGCGCCGGCAACCCGCAGCCCTCGCTGCTCGTCCCCGCGGCCCGGCTCGAGAGCGTGGCCGGCATGGGGGCGGAGCGTCAGCACGCGCGCTTCACCCTTCGCACTCCGGGCTCCCGCGCGAGCGGCGTGGCCTTCGGCTCGCCGCCGCGGACGCTCACCCTCTGCGGCGAGGCTCCCCACGACCTCGCCGTGCGACTCGAGGTCAACCGCTGGAACGGCACCGTGGCGCCGCGCGTGGTGCTGCGGGCGGCATGGCCCACCGGCCGGGGCACGGTCCGCGCGCTGGGCGAGGAGGCACCGTTCTGGGAACGGCTGGCCCGCGAGCTTCGGGCGGATCCGGCCGGCCCCCGACTCCCACCGCCACTCCGCCCGCCCCGCGACCGCCGCGGCGAGGGCTTCACCGGCGTGGTCGGAGACCTCCTCACGAGCGGCGACCGCGTTCTGGTCGCCGTGGCCGACGTTCCCCGGCGGCGCGGCTCGCTCGAGGAGCTCGTCGCCGGCCTTGGCGGAGCCCTCGACGTCGCCTCCTGGGCCGCGCTCGCGGCCAGGCCCGAGCTGTGCTCCGAGTTCCAGCACGTCGTCGCCCTCGATCCACCGCCGGCGGCCGCTCCGCTTCCCGGGGATCAGGTTCTCCACCTCGCCTGGAGCCCGGCGGACGTCGAGTTCGCGCTCGCGGTGTGGCGGGCCGAGCTCGACCTCCGACCCGCCCTGGCCGATGCCTGGCGGGCGCTCAGGAGCCTGACCGAGCCGTCAGTGGCGGCCCTCGAGCGGGCGCTCCGCGGTGGAGGGCGCTACCCGCGCTCCCCCGAGTGCTGCGGCCGTCTCGTGCGCGTGCTCACCGAGCTCGGGTTGATCGAGCTCGACGTCGCCGAGCCGACCTCCCGGGTGGTCCGCACCGAGCGCACCGAGCTCGAGCGCTCCCCGGCGTACCGTGCCTACCGCGAGCGGCTGAGCCTGATCGAGCGAGCGCTCGGCTCCGAGCTCCCGGCAGCGGCGGCCGAAGCGGCGCTCGCACGCTAGCTGGCCCTAAACTCGAAGCATGGCGAAGGCGACCAGGGGGAACGGCAAGGAGGAGGGGCCGCACACCGCGACCAAGGCTCGCCAGACGGCGCGGCGGCCCGGAGCCAAGCCGAAGCCGAAGACCAAGACGAAACCGGACGGCGCGAGCACCGCGGTCGCCGAGCAGCAGTTCGAGCACCAGCCGGTGGACGAGGCGGCCCGACGCGCGCCGGCCGGCCCGAAGGCCAAGCTCTCCGGCGACCAGCGCGTGCTCCTCGGCGACCTGTTCGCGGTCATCCAGGAGCACGCCGACGACGCTGCCGAGCCGGTCGACACCGAAGCGGTGGAGCACGCCTTCGTGTTCGCCTGCGAGCGCCACGCCGACCAGCGGCGGGCGAGCGGCGAGGACTTCATCGTGCATCCGGTCGGGGTGGCCAAGATCTGCGCGGGGATGCGCCTCGACACGGCCACGCTGTGCGCGGCCCTCCTGCACGACACGGTCGAGGACACGAGCGCGTCGCTCGACGAGGTGAGTGAGGAGTTCGGCGACGAGGTGGCGGCGCTCGTCGACGGCGTCACCAAGCTCACCGGGATCACCTTCCAGAGCCGCGACGACCGCCAGGCCGAGAACTACCGCAAGATGATGGTCGCGATGGCCCAGGACATCCGGGTCATCCTGATCAAGCTCGCCGACCGGCTCCACAACATGCGGACGCTCGGCTCGATGCCGAAGCAGAAGCAGCAGGAGAAGGCCAAGGAGACGCTCGAGATCTACGCGCCGCTGGCCCACCGGCTCGGGATCCACGCGATCAAGTGGGAGCTCGAGGACCTGGCGTTCGCCACGCTGCACCCGCGCAAATACAAGGAGATCAAGTCGCTGGTCAACCAGCAGCGGGACGACCGCGAGCGCTACGTGGCGCGCGCGGGCGAGTACCTCGGCAAGGAGCTCGACGCCGTCGGCATCAAGGCCGACATCTCCGGCCGGGCGAAGCACTTCTTCTCCATCTACTCGAAGATGACCAAGAAGGGCCGCGAGTTCAACGAGATCTACGACCTCACCGCCATGCGCGTGCTCGTGGACTCGGTGAAGGACTGCTACGGCGCCATCGGGGTCATCCACTCGCTGTGGAAGCCGCTGCCTGGGCGCTTCAAGGACTTCGTGGCGATGCCGAAGTTCAACATGTACCAGGCCCTCCACACCACGGTCATCGGCCCCGAGGGTCGCCCGCTCGAGATCCAGGTCCGCACCCACGACATGCACCGCGTCGCCGAGTACGGCGTGGCCGCCCACTGGATCTACAAGGAGGGGCGGGTCGAGGGCAAGGTCGAGTGGCTCAGGCAGCTGCTCGACTGGCAGAAGGAGCTACAGGACCCGCAGGAGTTCGCCGAGCACCTCAAGACCGAGCTCTTCGAGGACGAGGTGTTCGTGTTCACCCCCAAGGGCGAGGTCAAGTCGCTGGCCGCCGGCGCCACGCCGCTCGACTTCGCCTACTCGATCCACACCGACGTGGGCCACCGCTGCGTGGGGGCGAAGGTCAACGGCAAGATCGTGCCGCTCCACTACGAGCTGCAGTCGGGCGACATCTGTGAGGTGCTGACCTCCAAGCAGGAGCGCGGCCCGAGCCGCGATTGGCTCTCACTGGTCAAGACCAGCCGCGCACAATCCAAGATCCGCGCCTGGTTCAAGCGGGAGCGCCGCGAGGACTCGGAGCGCAGCGGCCGCGAGATCCTCCACGAGAACCTGAAGCGCCAGGGGCTGCCGCCACAGAAGATCGCCGGCTCGCCGCTACTCGCCGACGTGATCCGCGAGATGGGCTTCAAGAAAGCCGACGACTTCTACATCGCGCTCGGGCAGTCCAAGGTCTCGGCGAAGGTCGTCACCAACAAGATCATGCAGCGGCTCAAGCAGGGCGAGGCCGTGGAGGCGGAGGGCGCCGGCGCCGAGCTGCTCGAGCGCCGGGTGGAGGTCCCCAAGAAGACGGCCTCGGCCTCGACCTTCGGGATCAAGGTCGAGGGCATCGAGGACGTGATGTTGCGCCTCGCCAAGTGCTGCCGCCCGGTCCCCGGCGACCCGATCGTCGGCTACATCTCGCTCGGTAAGGGCATCACGATCCACCACGAGCAGTGCGTCAACGCCAAGGCGCTGATGCGTAGCCCCGAGCGGTTCACCAAGGTGTCCTGGGACGGCGACTCGGCCACCTCCTTCCGGGCCGAGATCGAGATCGACGCCTGGGACCGCACCCGGCTGCTCGAGGATCTCTCGCGGACGTTCGCCGAGTCGGGGATCAACATCCTCGAGGCCCGCTGCTCGGTGGTGCACCCGATGGTCAAGAACCGCTTCGTGGTCGAGGTCGGGGACACGCAGGCGCTGAAGCACTGCGTCCAGCGGCTGCGGAACATCGACTCGGTCTTCGACGCCTACAGGGTCACGCCGACCGGTTGATGCATCTCACGCCGGGCCCGAGGGGGGTCTGGCGCCTTTCGGGACATTACGTCCCGCAATGCGCCAGACGGTGCTCGTCCGTTGCCCCTGGCGGCTGCCGCTGGCCGGGCGTAGGCTCGGCTCCCTCGCGCGCAGAAACCCACCAACCGGAGGTAACAGATGAGCGCCGCACCGGCACCCGACCTTGGAGCTTTGTTCGACGAGCACGTCGCGTCCGAGTTCGTCACGCAGGACGTCGACGCGACGATGGGGACGATGACCGATGAGCCGTACGTCTGGCACGTGCCGGCGCTGACCGGAGCGGCCGGGCGCGACGCGGTACGGCGCTTCTATTCGACTCAGTTCATAGGGCACAACCCGCCGGACGCGACGTTGCACCCGATCGCACGGACGGTCTCGTCCGACCGGGTGATCGACGAGTTCGTCCTCGAGCTCACCCACGACCGAGAGATCCCCTGGATGCTGCCCGGGGTC
>DASQXU010000051.1:0-9074 GCA_035639555.1 Thermoleophilaceae bacterium | reverse complement strand
TCGCCCCCGATGAAGCCGAACACCACTCCGGGGCGGCCGCTCGGGGGCGAGTCGTCGAAGGTGGCGTTGACCGGCGCAGCCGGCGACAGCGCCATCCCGGTGAGGCCCCTGTCCCGCCAGAACGCCTGGTCGTAGACCGCGGTGGCCTTTATGAGCGAACCTTGGGCGAGCCGCTGGGTCAGCTGGTCGCGAGGGACGGGCATCGCCGGGTGGTACTCGATCCGACCGGCGAGGGCGGGTGGCACGGCGACGATGACCCGCCGGGCGCGCACGCTGAACCGGGGCGCGAACACCCGGGCTCCCCGTCGGCCCTGTTCGATCCGGCGCACGGGGGCCCCGAGGAGCACGCGGTGGCGGCCGAGCCGGCGGGCGACGCGCTGCGCGATCAGCTGCGCGCCCCCCTCGATGCGCGACATCTGGGCGCCGCCCCTAGTGTTGAAGTTCCGCTCGAAGGTGCCAACGTGGCGGCCGTCGCCCGAGGCGGCGATGAAGAAGAGGACGAACAGCAGCGAGAGGTCGCGCGGCTCGGCGCCGAAGATCGGACGGGTGGCCACCGGGACGAAGCTGCGAAAGCGCGGCGTCACGCCGTTCTGGCCGATCCACGACTCGAGCGTCTGCGAGTCCCAGTCGGGCGCCTCCGCGGCTCTCCAGGGAGCGTCGACCGGGACCCGAGTCGACATCTCGTCCAGGCGGCTGACCACCCGGGCCAGGTCGGGCAGGATCGCCGGGTCGGGAGGAGCGGTGCCGGTGATCCCGGTGTCGCTGTAGGTCAACCGGGAGTCGCCCGCGATGTAGACGTTCTCACCCTGGTCGTAGGTAGGGAAGGTCCCCACGCCCATCTGGCGAGCGAGCTCGAGGATGTGGTTCTGGGTCGGTCCGACGAACGTCGCTCCGCGGTCGACGTGCGCGCCTCCGCGGACGCGCTTCGTGAGCGTGCGTCCCCCCACCCGGCGGCGGGCCTCGAGAACGATCACCGACCTGCCCGCGCGGTGGAGCTCGCGGGCGGCGGTCAGCCCCGCGAGGCCCGCTCCGACCACCACCGCGTCCACCCTGCGTGCCGACCGATGACGGCGCTGGCGTCGATCGCGACGTCGCCACGCCTCCGCCTGGCGCGCGCGCCCGAGGAGCAGCCCCGCGCCGGCCGCCGCGCCCGCCCCGAGGAACCGCCGCCGGCTCAGCTCATCGGGTGTCAATCGCTGCTTTCCACGACCGGAACGACGCGCCCTTATATCGCGTTGAGGCTGCCGGCCCGCTGGTGCCCCGGCACGGCGCGCCGCTACATTGCCGCCGCCAAGCTGTTTCACTAGACGTCGGGGCTTCGGGCCCTGGGGAACGACCTGATGCCGAACGGCCTCGCCAACGAGCTCCGAGAGGTCAAGCCGCGGGTGGCGTCGCCGCCTCGCGACGTGCGCGCGCGCAGACCCCTTCTGCTTCGTAGCGTGCTGCGCTTCGAGATCCTGCGCCGCGCCTCGCGTGCAGTCGTTCTCGCGGCGTTCGACCTCGCCGGTCTGTTCCTGGCGATCTGGACCGCCCTGGCGATCAAGACCGCGGTTCGGGCCCCACAGAACCTCCACATCACCTTCGACCAGACCCGCCACGCCGCGCCACTCGCCTGCCTCGTGATGCTGCTCCTGTTCGCGCGCTCCGGGCTCTACAAGGAGCGAGCCCTTCGTCCGGGCTTCCCCAAGGTGATCGCCTCGCTGGTCGAGGTCACGATCGTGGTGCTCATCTACGCGAAGATCGAGGGGCACCACTTCTCCTCCTACTACATCTTCTACGGCTCGCTGTTCTTCGCGCTGCTGTACGTGTCGGCGTTCCGCTGGCTGTTCGAGCGCATCAGCGGAGCCGTGCTGCGGGCCGCGGGATACCGCCGCCGCGCGGTGCTCGTCGGCTCGGGCTCGCACATCGACGCGGTCGCCCACGCGCTGCGAGACAGCTCGGACATCGAGCCCTACGGCTTCGTCTCGCTCAGCCCCCGGCCGACCAACGGCCTGCGGGACTTCCACTCGCTCGAGAACCTCGAGCGCCAGTTCGACGCGGTGGACGAGGTGCTGATCGCCGACCCCGACTTCCCGCAGGAGCAGGCGGTCGAGCTGGTCGACCGCTGCCACCGCCACGGGGTACGCGTCCGCGTGGCGCCGTCGACGATGGAGATCCTCATGGACCGGGTCGAGTTCGTGCCCGGTCAGGCCCTCCCCCTCTTCGAGCTCAAGCCACCGGTGTTCGAGGGCCTCGACTTCGCGGTGAAGCGCAGCTTCGACCTGGTCGGCGGCGCGCTGCTGCTCGCGCTGCTCTCGCCGCTCATGCTGCTGATCGCGCTGGCCATCAAGCTCACCTCCCGCGGCCCGGTGCTCTACCGCTCGATCCGCCCCGGGATCGGGGGCAAGCCGTTCGCCTGCCTGAAGTTCCGCACCATGCAACGGGACGCCGAGCACGTCCAAGACGAGCTCGAGGAGCACAACGAGCAGGCCGGCGCCCTGTTCAAGATCAGGCAGGACCCGCGCGTCACGCCCGTGGGCCGGCTCCTTCGCCGCTTCTCGCTCGACGAGCTGCCCCAGCTCTTCAACGTCCTGCGCGGCGAGATGTCCCTGGTCGGCCCGCGCCCGCTACCGCAGCGCGACTACGACCGCCTGGAGGACTGGCACCGAAAGCGCTACCTCGTGCTGCCCGGCATGACAGGGCTCTGGCAGGTGTCGGGTCGCTCGGAGCTCGACTTCGACGAGCTCGTGCGCCTCGACTTCCTCTACCTCGAGCGCTGGTCGGTCTGGCTCGACCTCTCGATCATCTTGAAGACCGTCCCCGCGGTGGTCCGGGCCCGGGGCGCCTGGTAGGGCGGCCCGCCGCCGCGCCCGGAGCTCCGGCCGCGCAACCGAGATGAGCACCGCCGGCGCCGGCTCCGAGCCCTACGACCCGGACAACCTGCTCGACCGCATCTCGCGGCCGGGCGCGCTCGAGGCCCACTACCGCTACACCGAGCGCCGCGAGGCCGACGTCCTGCGCGCGCTCCTTTCCCTTCAGAGCGGCGACGTGCTCTCGGTCGGCTGCGGCTGGCACCCGGGCCGTCACCTGTTTCCGGCGCCCGCGTTCCGCATCACAGGCGTCGAGCCCGAACCGGCGGTGGTCGAGCGGCTTCTCGCCGACGGGGCGCTCGACGAGGGAGTGGCCGGCCGCGCCGGCGAGTTGCCGTTCGGCCCGGCCTCCTTCGACGTCGTCCTCTATCGCCTCGTGCTCCACCACATCGCCTACCGGGGCGAGCTGTCGCCGTGCTTTCTCGAGGCGGGCCGGCTGCTTCGACCGGGCGGGGCGCTCGTGGCGATCGAGCCGGGACTGTGGCACCCGGTGGGGGCCGCGCTCGCCCTGGCCAACCGGTTCCACCTCGGTCCGCTGGTCCACGGGACGCCGGACGACGTCCCGCTCTCTCCCCGCCGCCTGCTGGCCGAGGCCCGAGCGGCGGGCCTCGAGCCCGAGCTGCGCTCGGTCACCTACTCGTGGCGGCGCCTGCCCGTCCGGGCCCAGGCGGCGGTCCGCCGGCTCGATCGCTTCGGCTCGCGCGCCGGACTGCGGCTGCTCGGCCACACGCTCATCCTGGTGGCGCGGCGCCGATAGGGCCGCTCAGGCCCAGCCGGGGCGGTCGAAGCTCCAGCGGGTGATCGTCTCCCCGATCTCGGCCTCGGTGGCCCAGCTCACGACGACGCGCGGTTGAACGGCGTAGTAGGCCGCGCCCGGGTTGGCCGGGTCGAGGTCCTCGCCACTCAGGTGCCAGTCGTACTTGGCCTCGTACGCCGCGCCGAAGCGCGCGAGGAGCGCCCGGTCGTCGAGCCTCCTGGCCGTGCCGTCGACGATCGCCACGTCGTCGCCGCTCTCGGGATGGACGACGAGGACCGGGTTGGCCCGCAGGTTGCGGGCGGTGATCGACTCGGGATGGGTCGAGAACAGGAGCTGGTCCTCCAGCCACACCGCCCAGACTGGCTTGGCGTGGGGTCGGCCATCAGGGCGGGTCGTGCAGACCCAGTAGTTACGCGCCGCGGTGAGCCACTCGCTCACCCGGCTCCACGGCAGCCGCTCGCCGGGAGCGCCGGTCGCCTTCTCGACCCCGTACCCGCGCGGGAGCTGTGGCCGGCTGGGCGTTGGCTCCATCCGCCGGGGAGCGTAACCCGGTGCTCTGGGCTCCGGCCGGCGTCGGTACGGTGGCGCGGCCGTGAGCCGCTACGACGACGAGCTCTGGCGCCTGGTGCCCGAGGACCCCGGCCCGCCGCCCGCGCACCTCCAGCGCTTCGTCGAAGCCTTGCCGGCGGTCGGGCGGGCGCTCGACCTCGGCTGCGGAGACGGCCGGCTAACTGCCCTGCTGCGCGCGGAGCGGGTGAGCGCCGCCGACGTGTCCCGCGTCGCCCTCGACCGAGCGGCCCGGCGGCTCCCCGGCGCCGAGCTCGTCCAACTCGCGCCCGACGAGGCGCTTCCGTTCGAGGACAGCTCGTTCGAGCTCGTCCTCTGCGCCGAGACGCTCGAGCACGTCCGCGACGTCCAGCTCCTCCTCTCGGAGGCCCGCCGGGTGCTGCGGCCGGCCGGCGTGCTCGCGGTCACGACGCCGGCCCACGGCCGGCTCACCGGGCTGGAGGTCCTCGTGAGCGGGGTCGAGCGGCACTTCGACCCCTTCTCGCCGCACGTCCGCTTCTTCAGCGCGCGCTCGCTGCGTGGCGCGCTGGAGGATCTCGGCTTCCGGGTCGAGCGCCTCCGGCGGGAGGCGGGCACCCTGCTGGCCGTGGCATCGAGGCCGTAAGCCGGAGGAGCCGAGAGGCCGGTGCGTCCCTTGGACCGGACGGCGTGGTCGCCCTAGCGGCCGGCGGGCTGGGTCCGCAGGCGCGCCTGGGCCCGCGCGTAGAGGCTCCGGCCGGCCTTCGACTTCGGATCCAGGTAGAGCGCCGCCGCCGCGGTCTGGAGCGCGGGGCCGGGCCGCCGGAGCTGCTGGAGCTGGAAGCTTCCGAGTCGCAACCACGTCTGTGGATCGCCCGGGTAGCGCAGGACGGCGCGTTCGAGCGTCGCCAGCGCGCCGAGCTTGTCGCCCGCCGCGGACTGGGCCGAGGCCTCCACGAGCAGCGGCTTGGGTGAGAGCGGGTCGGCGTTGTGGGCGTCCCGCGCCTTGGCCTCGGCCTGCTGGTAGCGGCCGGCGTCGATCAGCTCGAGCGAGCGGGTCGAGAGGCGGTCCGAGCGCTCGGGTTGCCACACCGCCCACGCGCAGAGCAGGGCGCAGACCACGATCGCGGCGGCGGCCGCGACCCGAGCGGGCGAGCTCGCGGGCAGGGGCAGCCGGCCGAAGAGCCGGCGGTGGCGGAGCGCGGGGAGCTCGGCGGTCGCGGAGGTCGGCGCGAGGGCCGCCAGCGGCCCGTGGCCGGCGACGAACCCGGCCGCCACCAGGGCCATGACCGCCGGGCCGGGCACGAACCACGTCCAGTCGATCGCCGACTGCAGCCCGAACGCCACCGCACTCAGGGTCGTGCCGACGAGGGCTATCCGGTGTCCGTCCCAGTCCCGACGCTCGGGGCGACCGCGAAGGAGGCGGCGGGGGTAGAGGGCGGTGGCCCGCGCGGCCGAGACGAGCCAAGCCAGGAGCAGCGCGACGCTGAGGCCGAGCCCCAGGAGCCCGAGGTCGGCGAGCGTTTGGGGGACGAAGCCGTGGGCGTGGCCGGCGAACAGCTCGGTCGTCCGGTAGCGCAGGCGCGCGATCGAGAACGTGTTGTCGCCGGTGCCCTTCAGCTCGTGGTGGGAGAAGACCTTGCCCGCCTCGCGCCAGTAGCGCGCGCGGCTGTTCGAGGCCGACGTGAACCGCCCTGCGCCCTGGCTCGGCTGGGTCGCGTTCTCGTTGGTCAGGTCGTGGACGCGGTCGCTGATCGTCCCCCCGAGGCCGCGGCTGCTGAACGCCACGCCGGTGAGCCCGATGAGCGGGACCAGGACCACCACCGCCACGGCCGCGATCCCGAGGCGCCGCCGCACGTGGACCGGCGGCGCGCCGCGCGCCAGCCCGAGCCCGATGGCGAACCCGGCGAGCAGCAGGCCGACTGCCATCAGCAGCACCAGAAGCCCGAACTCCCCCGCGACCGCCTCCTTCACCGCGAGCGGCTGGAGGGCCTTGGAGAAGGCGGTCTTCGAGAGCGCCCACGCGGCGACCGGCGCGGCGCCGGCGGCGGGGACGGCCAGGACCGGGATGCTGCGCAGCCGCAGCGGGACGAGCGCGAACCACAGGGCGGCGGCGATCGCCGCGCTGGCGGCGGCGCCCCGCGACTGGGTGAGGGCGATCGTGAGGATCGCCAGGCCCAGGGCGGGGTACGCGAGCGCGCGCCCGAGGACGGTTCCGGTGCGCCTCGCCCCGAGCCAGAGCGCGGGCGGAACCATGAGCGCCGCGGTCGTGCCGAGCGCGTTCCAGTAGCCGTAGGGCTCGCCGAGTCGGTTGGAGAGTTCGTTGGCGGCGAGGCTCCCGGGCCATACCCGCGAGGCCAGCCCGTACGCCACCACCGCGGTGCCCGCGAGCACGATGGCCTTGAGGAGCACCGGGGCGCCCCGCGGGAAGAGGCGCCCGGCGCCGATCGCCGCGGCGAACACCGCGAGGTAGGCGAGCATGCGACCAGTGTCCACGAAGCTGAGCTCGGGCGCGACCGACCACGTGATCGAGATGGCGCTCAGGGCGGTGAGGGCCCCAAGGGCGAGGAGCGGCACGCCTCCGTACAGCGGTCCCGGGCGTGCGAAGGCGACCGCCGCTGCGGCGAGGGCGCCGCCGACGAGCACGAGCAGCACCTCGACGACCGTCGTGCGCCCTAGCACCGTCCCGCCGCCGGCGCCGAAGGCTACGGCGGCGAGCGCCGCCGCGATGCCCGCGACGCTAGCGGCGGAAGCGTGGGAGCGGGACACGGGGCAGCGACAGATGCGGAAGCGCCACCCGGCCGAACGCCGGTATCCGTCTCCGCAGCGCGTAGCCGGCGCCGGCCAGGGCGGCGATGGCCACCGCGATCAGCGCGGCGAGCAGCGGGGCCGGCAGTCCGTCCGCGGCGCTGGAGAGGTTGAACAAGCCGTTGCCGCCGGGGCTGACCCGGTGGCCGTCGATGGTCAGGGTCGGCTTCTTCGGGTTGACCTTGGGGGCGGGCCCGGAGCGGTCGATGGTGAGGCCTGCCCCGGCCGCGGAGCGATGGGCTGCCGAGCCGGCGGCGCCGCCACCGGCGTGACCGCCGCCGCCGCCGCCCGCGCCGCCGCCGGCGCCGCCGGAGCTCCCGCTCGCACCACCGCCACTGCCGTGACTGCCGCCACCGCCGCCGCTTCCGCCGGAGCCCGGAATCGCCGCGGCGATCACCGACGCGCAGTCGCTGTACTCGTTTAGGTCGGAGGGGAGTTCGCTCTGCGCCCGGCGCAGGTCCGAGGGCGAGTAGTGGCCCTGAAGGCGGCCGTCATCGGCGCAGTCGCGGATGACGGCACCGGGGCTGGCGTGCGAGCTCGCGGGCGCGATGAGGGCGCACGCGAGCCCGAGCAGGACGAGGATATGTCGCATCCGAGGCATGACGAACTTCGAGCTGATGCCTGTCCGCGCCGGGCGGCGCGACCGGGGGCGCGTGGCGCGCGCCGTCGCGAGGGCGCCGGGCGCCTCCCGCAGCGCGGCCGTGAGGCTACCAAGAGCGCCGGCGAGTGCGGTTCTGGGCGCGGGCATGGCGAGGATTCAATCCCACCGCGGGCGGCTAAGTTGCGGTTCCCGCGATCGGCGCCGATGAGCGACCGGGTCCGCTGCGCGATCGTGCCGCCGGTCCCCGTCCCCTACCGCGAGCCGCTGTTCGCGCGGCTCCACCGGCGAGGCCGGCTCGATCCCATAGTGATCTACCAGTCGGGAGAGCAGCCGGGCTGGGACCAGCCGGCGGGATGGTTCCCCGAGCGCCACCCGTACCGGAGCTTGGTCCTCAGTGCGCGCCAGCGGGCGCGGCCGGGGCGCTCGCCGGTGCTCGTACCCCGCGGCTTGGGCTCGGCCCTGCGCCGCGTGGACCCCCACTGCGTCGTGAGCTGGGAATACGGGCCGGCGACCCTGCGGGCGTTCGCCTGGTGCGCCCTGCGCCGCCGCCCGCTCGTGATCTTCAGCGAGCTGACGCCGGCCACCGACGCCGACCTCTCGCCGGGCCGGCGGCGGCTACACCGGGCGCTCGCGCCGCGGGCGGCCGGGCTCGTCGCCGCCAGCTCCGCCGCTAGCGAGCGCTTCGTCCTGCTCGGCGTGGACCCGGAACGGATCGAGGTCAGCATCCAGGCGGCCGACGTCGAGCGGTTCAAGCCAGTCAGGGAGCGGGCCTCGCGGGAGGGGCCGGTCCGGATCCTGACCGTCGGCCGCCTGGTCGGGGACAAGAACGTCGGCCTGCTGATCGAGGCCTTCGCACAGGCCGGGCTCTCGGACGGGCGGGCCGAGCTCGCGATCTGCGGGACCGGGCCGCTCGAGGCCGAGCTCCGCGCGACGGCGGAGCGGCTCGGCGTCCCCGCTCGCTTCCTCGGCTACCTCGGCCCCGAGGAGCTCCCGCGCGCGTACGCCGACGCCGACGCCCTGGCGCTGGTCTCGACCTACGAGCCCTTCGGAGTCGCGGTGCGCGAGGCGGCCGAGGCCGGGCTGCCGATCATCTGCAGCCGGGTCGCCGGGGCGGCGGGTGACCTCGCGGTGGAGGGGCGAAACGCCCTGCTGGTCGACCCGGCCAGCCGCGAAGAGGCGGCCGCGGCGCTGCGGCAGCTCGTCGGCGATCCCCGGCTTCGCGCGCGCATGTCGGCCGAGAGCGCGGCGGTCGCCGACGCCCATCCGCCCGAGGCGGACGCCGAGGCGTTCGAGCGGGCCGTGCTGCGCGCGGTGGCACCCAGGGGTTGCAGAGGCGCGGGTACGTAGTCTCGATGGCCGCTGGGCGGCGCCTCGCGTGCACAACCCTGCCCACGTTCGCCCCGAGGCGACCCGGGCCGGGTTGCTCACGACATATCCCCCTCGGCGCTTCTCATCGCGCTTCCCGCGTAGCTCCGAGCAGAGCAGGGAGCACGAGCTCGCGGAGGGTCTCGACGATCGCCTCGGGGCGGTAGCG
>DASQXU010000050.1:0-8806 GCA_035639555.1 Thermoleophilaceae bacterium | reverse complement strand
GGCGGGACGGCGCCCGCCGCCCCGCCGATGACGATGTTCTGCGGCGTCGAGCGCTTGAGCCACAGCGTGTAGACGAGCACGTAGCCGAGTAGTCCCGACATGGCGAGCACGGCGGCGAGCGGGTTGACGGTCAGCGCCAGCAGCGCGAACGAGGCGCACCCGAGCAGCGTCCCGTAGACGATCGCCGCGGCGGGCGATACCCGCCCGCTCGCCACCGGCCGGCCCGCGGTGCGGCGCATGACCCGGTCGATGTCGCGGTCGAGGGCGTGGTTGATCGCGCCCGCGCCACCGGCCGAAAGCGCACCGCCCAGGCAGGTCAGCAGCACGGTGTGCAGTGGAGGCCGGCCGGCGACCTCCATGGTCATCACCGTGGTGAAGAGCAGGAGCGACTGCACCCGCGGCTTGGTCATCTCGACGTAGTCGGCGAGCAGCGTGCGCCAGGATGCCGCGGCCGGCCGGGTGCGGGTCCCGGCCTCCATCAGGCGGCCACCGCCTCGGTCCGTCGACGGCGGTCGCGAGCGGGGACCGGCGCGGGCACCCGGAACAGCTGGAGCGCGAGACCGAGCGCGGCCGCCCAGAGCAGGGTGGCGAGGGCCAGATGGGTGACGATCAGCGCCTCGTACTCGCCGAGCCACACGTTGAGCGCCCCGGCCAGGACCTGGAGGCAGAGCAGGCCGAGCAGCAACCAGGCCGAGCGGACCACCCCAGCGCTCGGGCGCCGGCGCAGCGCCAGCACGACCAACGACAGGGCCAGCGCCACGGTCAGGTACATGAACGCCCGGTGGGTGAGGTGGATGTCCACCAGGCGGTTGCGGCCAAAGGGCATGAAGCCGTCGTTGCAGGTCGGGAACTGGTGCCCGCAGGCCTCGTGGGCGCCGACGGTGATCGCGCGATCGGTGCGGCCGTAGCGCTCGGTGCCGGCCATGTAACCGCCGGCGACGATCGTGCAGAAGACGGCGACCGCGGTCGCCACGGCGAGCGGCCGGAGCCCGCGCCCGGCGGCGGGTGGGGGCGCGCCGATCGTCTCCGGCCGGCTCGCCCGCCAGACGTAGAGCGTGAGGCCGAGCACGGCCATCGCCATGCCGAGGTGTGCCGCCACCAGTCCCTCGCTCAGGTCGTGCTCGACGGTGGCCGCTCCCAGCAGCGCCTGGGCGACGATCAGGGCCAGGGCGGCGGTGCTGGCCCACACGAGCCCGCGGTGGCCGCGGTAGCGGCGCCAGGCGCCGACCGTGAGGGCGAGGACGAGCACGACCACGACGCTCGCGACGATCCGGTGCGAGTACTCGATCACCGAGTGCAGGGCCACGCCGGGGACGACGTCCCCGTTGCAGAACGGCCAGCCGTGCACGCCGCTGTGGGCGGGGCCGCAGCCGAGCCCGGAGTCGGAGACCCGGACCACGCCGCCGACCAGGATGAGGACGAAGGTGGCGAGCGCGGTGACCAGCGCGAGCCGGCGGTAGCGCGTGGTGGGGGCGGTCACGTGCCCGGCGCCACCGGCTGGGCCACGCTGCCGGCCGCCCGGCTGGCCTCCGCGACCTCGCGGCGGATGTCCTTCATCGGTTCGGCCGAGCGCACGCGCGGGACGACGTCGAAGTTGTTCTCCGGCGGCGGGGAAGACACGAACCACTCGAGCGTGTAGCCGTGCCACGGGTCGTTGCCCGCCCTCTGCCCCCGCTTCAGGCTGACCAGCACGTTGATCACCGTAATCAGCACGCCGACGCCGAGGATGAACGAGCCGATCGTCGAGACGAGGTTGTAGGTGGTCACGTGCAGGCCGCTCGTGTAGGTGTAGATCCGCCGCGGCATCCCCTCGAGGCCCGCCGAGTGCTGGGGGAGGAAGGTGAGGTTCATCCCGATGAACGTCACCCAGAAGGAGAGCTTCCCGAGCGACTCCGACATGAGGCGCCCGGACATCTTCGGGAACCAGTAGTAGAGCCCCGAGAGAATGCCGAACACCGATCCGGCGAACAGCACGTAGTGGATGTGGGCGACCACGAAGTACGTGTCGGTGAGCTGCCAGTCGACCGGGAAGATGGCGAGCATGACCCCGGAGATCCCGCCGATCACGAAGGTCGCAGGCAGCGCCGCCGCGTAGAAGAGCGCCGTCTTCATCACGATCTGCCCCCGCCAGAGCGTGGCGATCCAGTTGAAGATCTTGATGCCGGTGGGCACGGCGATCGTAAACGAGCTGATCATGAAGAAGGCGAGCACCACCGTGGCCGTGGGGGTGGCGAACATGTGGTGGGCCCAGACCAGCAGGCTGAGGAAGGCGATGGCCACGGTCGAGGCGGCGATCGCCTTGTAGCCGAAGATCGGCTTCCGGGCGAACACCGGCAGGACCTCGGAGATGATCCCGAACGCCGGCAGGATCATGACGTAGACCTCGGGGTGGCCGAAGAACCAGAAGAGGTGCTGCCACAGCAGCGGGTCTCCGCCCCCGGTGACGTCGAAGAAGCTGGTGCCGAAGTGACGGTCGGTGAGCAGCATGGTGACCGCCGCGGCGATGGAGGGAAGGGCGGCGATCAGCAGATAGCTGTAGATCAGGATCGCCCAGACGAACAGCGGCATGCGGCCCCAGCTCATCCCCCGGGCCCGCATGTTGTGGATGGTGGCGGTGAAGTTGATCGCGCCGAGCAGAGAGGAGAGGCCGGTCAGGTGGATCAGGAAGATCCAGGCGTCGATGCCGTGGTCGGGCAGGTACGCGTTGTCGGACAGCGGCGTGTAGGACGTCCAGCCGGCCGTCGGCGGCGCGTAGAAGACACTCGTGTAGAAGGCGATCCCGCCGAACAGCAGCAGCCAGTAGGAGAGCGCGTTCAGGCGCGGGAACGCCATGTCCCGGGCGCCGATCATCAGCGGGAGCATGTAGTTCGCGAACCCGGCCAGCACCGGGACGACGAACAGGAAGATCATCGTCGACCCGTGCATGGTCAGGAGCGCGTTGTAGGTCCCGGGGTCGATCAGGGTGTTGTCAGGGCGTGCCAGCTGGAGGCGCATCAGCAGCGCCTCGGTGCCGCCGAGGATGAAGAACAGGAAGGTCGTGTAGAGGTAGAGCAGGCCGATCTTCTTGTGGTCGGTCGTCGTGAGCCACCCGAGCCAGCCCCTCGGCCGGTCACGCAGGCCGTGCATCACCACCTCCGGGCGGGGAAGCTCGGATACCGGCGGCCTGCCGACGTGCTCCGCCGTGGTCACTGGATCTGCCCCGTCCGCTCCCGCTCGGCGCGGCTCTTGGACAGCGCCTTCTGCGAGGCCAGAATGTCGGCGTGCTGGCGCCGGGTCCAGGCCTCGTACTGGTCGGGGGGAACCGCGCGCACCCGGGCGAGCATGTCGGCGTGGCCCTCCCCGCACAGCTCGGCGCACTGCCCCAGGTAGACGCCGGGCTTCGAGATCTTGAACCAGGTGTGGTTCGTGTAGCCCGGGACGGCGTCGGCCTTGCCGCCGAGCTTCGGAATCCACCACGAGTGAGCGACGTCCGAGGAGGTGATGTCCAGCGTGACCGTGGTGTTGGTGGGGACGACCATCTCGAAGTAGCTGAACAGCGGCTGGGGCCCGGGGTACTGGTAGCGCCAGATGTACTGCTGACCGTTGACCTTGATGTCCAGCGACGGGCCGCCGGTCGGGGGCGGCGCGGCCTGGTCGATCGAGGCGAGCTGGGCCGCGTCGGCCCGCAGGCCGTTCGGTCCGGAGGCCGGCGGGTTCTTGATCCGGCCCAGGTAGATGAAGGTCACGGTCATCAAGAGGACGAGGATCAGGCCCGCGCCGACCGTCCAGCCGAGCTCGAGCGGGGTGTTGCCGTGGATCTGGGCCGCGGCCGGGCCGCGGCGGCGGACCCGGAAGCGCAGGAAGGACCAGGCCAGCGTGCCCTCGACGATCAGAAAGATCACGATCGCGATGTAGAGCGTGATCTTGTAGAGCGTGTCGATGTTCCCCGCGTTCGGCGATCCACCGGACTCGGGGGTGACCGCGGAGCCGAGCGCGGCCGGGGCGGCGACGAGCATGAGGACGACCGCCGCGGCGGCGGCGATCACGACGGTCCGGCGGTCTCTGAGCCTGCGCAAGGACGGCGGATCATATCCCCGGCTTTGCCGGCCGCTCCACTTCGTAGCGCTTGAGTCGAGGGCCTCCGATCGCCCGCCCTAGGCGCCCTCGAAGGCCGGGTCGCGCTTCTCGACGAACGCGGTCACTCCCTCCTGGAAGTCCCCCGTGCGCGCCAGCGCGTGCTGCAGCTCGGCCTCGAGCTCGAGCTGACCCTCGAGGTCTGGGTAGAGCATGCGGTTCAGGGCGCGCTTCGAGGAGGCGTAGGAGCGGGTCGGTCCGGCCGCGAGGCGCGCGAGAAGGGCGTTCGCCTCCTCCATCAGCCGGTCATCGGGGTAGACGAAGTTGACGAGCCCCCACTCGAGCGCCCGATGGGCGGGCACGCGCTCACCGAGCAGCGCCATCTCGAAGGCGCGGGCCTTGCCGACGGCGGCGGGGACGAACAGCGTCGAGCCCCCGTCGGGCATGAGGCCGATGTTGACGAAGGCGAGCCCCAGGTAGGCCGACTCGGCGGCCAGCACGAGGTCGCACGCCAGCGCGAGCGACGCCCCTATGCCGACCGCCGGGCCGTTCACCGCCGCCACCACCGGCTTCTCGAGCCGGCGAAGGCCCGCGATGACCGGGTGATAGACGTCGCGCAGCTCCTTGGCGACGTCGGGCCTGCCGTCATCGCCGGGCTCGAAGCCGGCCTTGAGGTCGGCGCCCGAGGAGAAGCCACGACCGGCGCCGGTCACGAGCACCGCCCGCACCGAGGGGTCGGCGGCCTCCCGGTGCACGACCTGCCCGAGCTCGCGGCCGAGCTCGTCGGTCCAGGCGTTCAGGGTCTCCGGGCGGTTCAAGGTGAGCCGCCCGGCGCGGCCGTCCTGCTCCCAGATGACCGTGCGGTAGGCCATGGCGGGAGGCTACTCCCCCGGACCTATCCTCTTCGCATGCTCCTCGACTCCCTCGAGTGGCTGGGCCACTCGGGCTTCCGACTCCGCGTCGGGCGGGCCAACGTCTACATCGATCCCTACCGGGTGCCCGCCGGTCTGCCCCCGGCCGATCTGATCCTCGTCACCCACGGCCACTACGACCACTTCTCGCCCCGCGACGTGGAGCGGCTCTCGAACGAGCGCACGTGGCTGGTCGCACCGGCCGCGGTCGCCGAGCGGGTCGGGGGCCGGGTGATCTCGATCGCCCCCGGCGAGCGCCTCGAGGACGCCCTCCCGGGCGGGGTCGAGGTAACCGCGGTGGCCGCCTACAACACCTCGAAGCGCGACCGCTCGGGGAACGTCTTCCACCCGCGTGAGGCCGGCTGGGTCGGCTACGAGGTCCGCTTCCGCGCCGAGCGGCTCTACCACTCCGGCGACACCGACGTGATCCCGGAGATGGACCAGGTCACGGGCGTGGACGTGGCGCTGCTGCCGGTCAGCGGCGTCTACGTGATGACGGCCGAGGAGGCGGCCGAGGCGGCGCGGCGGATCCAGCCCCGGGTAGCCGTCCCCATGCACTGGGGCGGGCACATCGGCAGCTACGACGACGCCGCCGCCTTCGCCGAGCGGGCCCCGGTCGACGTGCGGATCTTCGAGCGCGCGGCCTGAGCCCCGGCCGAGGCGCCGCGCGGCCGCGCCGACGGTACGCCGGACCCGACGACTATGCTGGCGGGCCTTGGCGAGACCGCGCCCCCTCCGAACGCTCGCCTGGGGCGCCGTGGCCGCCGGTGTGGTCGTGCCCCTGTTGCGACACCGGCTGCGGGCGCCGCGGCTCGCGGTCTCGGCCATCGCCTGGCAGACGCCGCTTGCGGTCGCGCTCGCGATGCCGCCTTCCGGCGTGCGCCAAGCGGCGCTCTACGGAGCGCAGATGTGGGCCTACTTCGTCCACTACGACATGCCGGACGACGACCTGGACGCGCTGCTCACGCGCCTGCGGGTCGACTACCCGATCCGCGCCGACCGGGTGCTCGGGTTGGGGGAGGAGCCCACGGTGCGGCTCCAGCGCTCGCTCGGCGTCCCGGGCGAGGTCCATGGGCTCGACGTGGCGCTCTCGATCGTGCACTGGAGCTGGTTCGCCGTCCCGCACGGAACGATCTTCTACGTGCTGCTTCGCCACCCCCGAAGGCTCCCGCGGGCGGCGGCCCGGATGGCGGCGTGCTTCGACCTGGGACTCGTGTTCTACTGGGCGGTGCCGACCGCGCCGCCCTGGTGGGCGGGGGCGAACGGCAACATGGCCCCGGTCCGGAGGATCATGGCCGAGGCCGGCGCGCGCGTCTGGGGTCGCGTGTGGCCGCCGCTCTACCATTCGGTCGAAGGCAACCCGTTTGCCGCCATGCCGTCTCTTCACTTCGGTACATCGGTCATGGCCGCCCGGGTGCTCTCTGAGGTCGGGAGGGGACTGGGCGTCCTGGGCTGGGCCTACGCGCTCACGCTCGGGTTCGGGCTCGTCTACCTCGGCGAGCACTACGTGGTCGACCTGCTCGCGGGGCTCGCCCTCGCCGAGACGGTCAACCGGGTCGCCCCGAGTGTCGAGCCGCTTGCGCGTAGCCTGGGGGAGATGGTCCATCGCCTCGACCCGGGAGCGCGCTGATGGCGGCCGACGATCGCCGGTTCGGGAAGGCGCGGCGGGTGCTCGAGTCCGACGAGGTCGTGCTGCCGGACGAGATCGAGGAGGAGCCCACTGCGGACGAGGAGCTCGAGGTCGGACGCGTCGGGGCGCTGCTCGGCGATCGCCGCCGCGTGGCGCTCGGGGCGCTGGGCTTCGTGCTCGTGCTCGTGGCGATCTACATCCTGATTCCAAAGGTCGTCGGCCTCCAGGACACGATCAACAAGCTCGGCTCGGCCACCTGGTACTGGCTCGTGGTCGCCGTCGCGTTCAGACCGCTCTCGTATGCGGCCTACGCCGTGATGTTCCAGGCGGTGATGGCCGGGCGGCGCAACGACAAGATTCGCCGCCGGCTCGACCTCCGGGCCTCGTACCAGGTCTCGATGGCCTCGTTCGCGGCGACGCTGCTGTTCTCGGCGGGGGGCGCCGGAGGGCTGGTGATGACCTACTGGGCGCTTGGAAAGGCCGGCATGCCACGCCGCCGCGCCGTGTGCCGGATGCTCGCCTACCTCATCCTCCAGTACTCGGTCTACCTGTTCGCCCTCATCCTCTTCGGGGTGTTGCTGCGCACGGGCGTACTGAGCGGCGACGCCCCGCTCGGCGGCACGGTCGTCCCGGCCGGTATCAGCGTCCTCCTCTTAGGGCTGGTCCTGCTGATCTCCCGGATCCCCGGGGACCTCGAGCGGCGACTCGAGGCCTTCGCCCAGGGCTACCGGCGGGTTCGAATGCTGCGCCGGGCGGGGAGCGTCCCGGCCACGGTGGCGATGGCGGCCCGCACCGCGTGGGCGTACGCCAAGGACGGGGAGCGCGGCGCGGTCATCGTGGCCTCCGCCGTTGGCTATTGGGCGGCGAACATCGGCGTCCTCTGGGCGAGCTTCAAGGCGTTCGGCGTCGCGGTGCCGCTCGGGGTGGTGGTCCAGGGCTTCTTCGTGGGCATGGCGGCCAACCTGCTCCCCTCGGCCGCCGGCGGGGCGGGCTCGGTCGACGCGGGCATGATCGGCGCCTTCGTGCTGTTCGGCATCCACGCGAGCGCCGTGTTCCCGGCGGTGCTCGTGTTCCGCGCGATCTTCTTCTGGCTCCCGATCCCGTTTGGCATCGCGGCCTACGTCCAGCTCCGCCGGACGGTCGCCGGCTGGGAGGAGGAGCGCGCGGTCGAACGGCGCCGCCGGGCCTATACTTCAGAAAGTAAAGCGAGCACAGCGGAGGCCACGTGAGCGACAACCGAGGCGACGGCAAGACACCCGACGTGGAGAACGTCATCATCGTCGGCAGCGGTCCGGCCGGCTACACGGCGGCCCTGTACACCTCGCGCGCCGACCTGCGCCCGCTCGTCGTGGAGGGCTTCATGTGGGGCGGCCTGCTGCAGCAGACCACCGACGTCGAGAACTACCCCGGCTACCCCGAGGGCGTGCTCGGCCCGCAGATGATGCAGGACTTCCGCGCCCAGGCCGAGCGTTTCGGAGCCCGGTTCATCACCGAGAACGCCACGGGGCTCGAGCTCGCGGGGGACGGCGGTCTGCACCGTGTGTGGGTGGGCGACCGGGAGCTGCGGGCCAAGGCGCTGATCCTCGCCATGGGGGCCGAGCCGAAGAAGCTCGGCGTGCCCGGAGAGGAGGAGCTCGCCGCGAGGGGCGTCTCCTACTGCGCCACCTGCGACGCCGCCTTCTTCCGGGGCCGGCAGACGATCGTGGTCGGGGGTGGCGACACCGCGATGGAGGACGCCACGTTCCTGGCCAAGTTCGCCGACAAGGTCACCATCGTGCACCGCCGCGACGAGTTCCGGGCGTCGGCGATCATGGTCGACCGGGCTCGCCAGGTCGGGAACATCGAGTTCCTCACGCCCTACGTCGTCGAGCGCTTCGAGCCGGGCGAGGACGGCGCGCTCGGGAAGGCGGTGCTGCGCCACACCGAGAGCGGTGAGACCACCGAGCTTCCGATCGACGGCGCGTTCGTCGCCATCGGCCATCGCCCCAACTCCGATCTGGTCGAGGGCCAGCTCAAGCTGGACGACCAGGGCTACGTCTTGGTCGACGGCCAGTCGACCCGGACCGCGCTGGCTGGCGTCTTCGCCGCCGGGGACGTCGTGGACCACACCTACCGCCAGGCGGTCACCGCGGCGGGCACGGGCTGCATGGCCGCGCTCGACGCCGAGTGGTACCTGCGAGATCGGCCGCCGGATCCCGAGGCCCACTGGGCG
>DASQXU010000049.1:0-5153 GCA_035639555.1 Thermoleophilaceae bacterium | reverse complement strand
CACCGCCTCCCGCTTCTCGCGGGACAGGGAGCGTGGCACGTCGATCACCAGGCGATAGTGGATGTTGCCCCGACCTCGGCCTCCCAGGCGCGGCGGTCCCTCGCCCCGGAGGCGCTGGACGGTGCCGTGCTGGGTGCCCGGGGGCACCCGGATCCGCTTCGTGCCGGTGAGCGTGGGCACCTCGATCGTCGCGCCCCGGATCGCCTCCACGATCGTGATCGGGACCTCGACCTCGAGGTGGTCGCCCTTGCGCTTGAACAGCGGGCTCTCGCCCACCCGGGTGACCACGTAGAGGTCTCCGGCCGGCCCGCCCTGGGGGCCGGCCTCGCCCTTCCCCGACAACCGCACCCGGCTGCCGTCGCGCACGCCCGCGGGGATGTTCACGCGGTAGCGCTTGACCTGACGCGTCCGGCCGCTGCCCTCGCAGGTCGGGCAGGGATCCTTGATCTCGGTGCCGGTGCCGCCGCACTGCCGGCACGGCTGCGAGATCGAGAACAGGCCCTGGGACTCGGCCTCGACGCCCCGGCCCTGGCAGCGCGGGCAGACCTGCGGCGACGTGCCCGGCCTAGCGCCGGTTCCGTGGCAGGTCGGGCACGGAGCGGAGAGCGACACCGACACGGGCACCTGCGCCCCGTCCATGGCCTGCTCGAATGAGACGTGGACCTCGGTCTCGAGGTCGCGGCCGCGCGATGAACGGTCGGCGCCCGCGCGGCCGCCTCCTCCGCCCCCGAACAGGTCGGAGAGGATGTCTCCGATGCCGCCGCCGAAGCCGCCGAAGCCGCCGCGAAAGGACCCCGGGTCGAAACCGCGCCCGAAGATCCCGCCGCCGGCGTCGTACTGGCGACGCTTCTCGGGATCGGAGAGGATCGAGTAGGCCTCCTGGACCTCCTTGAAGCGCTCCTCGGCCTGCTTGTCGCCGGCATTGCGGTCGGGGTGGTACTCCCGCGCCAGCCGGCGATACGCCTTCTTGATCTCGTCCTCGGAGGCCTTCCGGTCGACGCCTAGGACGCTGTAGGGGTCCTTGACCGCCGGCATGGCTACCCGCTCACAACGACCCGCGCCGCGCGGAGCAGCGCCCCGTTCAGCTTGTAGCCCTTCTCGACCACGTGGAGGATCACGCCGGGCTCGGCGCCGTCCTCGCTCCGGGTCGAGAGCGCCTCGTGGAGCTCGGGATCGAACGCCTCGCCGCTCGGGTCGAACTGCTCGACGCCGTTGCGCTGCAGCACGCCGAGCAGCTCGGAGTGGACCATCCGCACGCCCTCGGCCAGGTGCTGCTCCGATTCGCCGGCGGACGCGAGCGCCCGCTCGAGGTTGTCCACCACCGGCAGGAGCTCGCTCACCAGGCCGCTCTTGGCCCGCTGCCCGGCAGCCGCCGCCTCCCTGGCCGCGCGCTTGCGATAGTTCTCGAAGTCCGCCTGCGCGCGCTGGGCGAGCGCCAGGTACTGGTCGCGCTCACGCTCGGCCCGGGCGAGCGGGTCCTCTGCCTCGGCGGCCCGCTCGCCTTCGCTCGGGGGCGCGGCCTCCGCCGGGGCGCCGGGCCGGGCGGCCGCCTCGAGCCCGGCGGAACGCTCGGTGTCGCGCTCGCGCGCCGCCTCGTTCTCGGCGCGCTCCTCGCCACCGGGCTCGGCCGCCTCCTCGCGCGCGGTCACGGGCGCCTCGGCCGGAGTGACCTCCGGCCGCTGCTGTGCCTTGAAGCGCTCCATCGCCTAGCTCTTCTCGTCTCCGTCGACCACCTCGGCGTCCACGACTTCCTCCTCCTCGGAGGCGCCGCCGGCCGACGCGCCGTCGCCACCGGTGCCGGCGCCTGCGCCCTGCGCCTGCTGGGAGGCCGCCGCATAGACCTGCTCGGAGACCTTGTGCCATGCGGTCTGCAGGGCCTCGGTCTTCTGCTGCAGGCTCGCGACGTCGTCCGACTCGAGGTTGTCCTTGAGGTCCTTTATCGCGGCCTCGATCTCCGACTTCGCGGAGGGATCGAGCGAGTCGCCCATCTCACCGAGCTGGCGCTCGGCCTGGTACGCCGCGTTCTCGGCGTTGTTCCGGGCCTCGACCACCTCGCGCTGGCGACGGTCCTCCTCGGCGTGCGCCTCGGCGTCGCGGACCATCCGCTCGACCTCCTGCTCGGAGAGGCCCGAGCCGGCCTTGATCTCGATCTTCTGCTCCTTGCCGGTGCCGAGGTCCTTGGCCTGGACGTTGAGGATGCCGTTCGCGTCAATGTCGAACGTCACCTCGATCTGGGGCACGCCGCGGAACGCCGGCGGGATCCCGGTGAGCTGGAACTTGCCGAGCGACTTGTTGTAGGCGGCCATCTCGCGCTCGCCCTGGAGGACGTGCACCTCGACCGAGGTCTGGTTGTCCTCGGCCGTCGAGAAGATCTCCGACTTGCGGGTCGGGATCGTTGTGTTGCGCTCGATCAGCTTGGTCATCACGCCGCCCTTGGTCTCGATGCCGAGGGTCAGCGGGGTGACGTCGAGCAGCAGCACGTCCTTCACGTCGCCGGCCAGCACGCCGGCCTGGATCGCCGCGCCGACGGCCACGACCTCGTCCGGGTTGACGCCCTTGTGCGGGTCCTTGCCGGTCAGCTCCTTGACCTTCTCCTGCACGGCGGGCATGCGGGTCATGCCGCCGACGAGCACCACGTGGTCGATGTCGGCCTGGCCGACACCGGCATCGGACATCGCCCGCTTGGTCGGGCCGACCACCCGCTCGAGGAGGTCGGCAGTGAGCTCGTTCAGCTTGGCACGGGTCAGGCGCTGGTTGAGGTGCTTCGGAACCGAGTCCACGGCGGTGATGAACGGCAGGTTGATCTGCGTCTCCTGCGCCGAGGAGAGCTCGGTCTTGGCCTTCTCGGCCTCCTGGTAGAGACGCTGGAGCGCCATCTTGTCCTGGGAGAGGTCGACCCCCTCGGCCTTCCTGAACTCGGCGACCAGCCAGTCGACGACCGCCTTGTCCCAGTTGTCGCCGCCGAGGTGGTTGTCCCCGGCCGTGGCCTTGACCTCGAAGACGCCGTCGCCGATCTCGAGGATCGAGACGTCGAAGGTCCCGCCGCCCAGGTCGAAGACCAGGATCGTCTGGTCCGACTCCTTGTCGAGCCCGTAGGCCAGCGAGGCGGCCGTCGGCTCATTGATGATGCGCTTCACGTCGAAGCCGGCGATCTTCCCTGCGTCCTTGGTCGCCTGGCGCTGGTCGTCGTTGAAGTAGGCCGGGACCGTGATCACCGCGCTGTCGACGGCCTCGCCCAGGTAGGCCTCGGCGTCGGCCTTGAGCTTCTGCAGGATCATCGCGCTGATCTCCGGCGGCGCGAACTCCTTGCCCGCGGCCGGGAGCTTCACGCGGGCGTCGCCGTTCGGGCCCGACACGACCTCGAACGGGACGATCTTCTCCTCCTCCTGGACCTCGGCCTCCTTGCGACCCATGAAGCGCTTGATCGAGAAGACGGTGTTCTGGGGGTTGGTCACCGCCTGACGCTTCGCGGGCGCGCCGACCAGGCGCTCGCCCGACTCGCTGAACGCGACGACCGAAGGGGTCGTGCGCGCGCCCTCGGCGTTCTCGACCACGGTGGGCTCACCGCCCTCGAGGATCGCCATGCACGAGTTGGTCGTGCCGAGATCGATTCCTATCGTCTTCGCCATCTGTGGGGCCTCCGCCTCTATATTCGTTGCCGTAAGAAATCTAAGCCGGAGTATGGCAGATATTCCGGCCAGCGCCAACCGGACAGCGGGCTGACTTCAGCCCTCGGGGAGCGGTCGGGGCGGGCGTAGCCGAGGGACTACCTCGACCGACGCGATCGAGCCGAGGATAATCGCCGCCCCGAGCCAGGCCAGGCCGGAGAGGTGCTCGCCTCCCACGAGGTAGCCGAACAGCCCGGCGAACGCCGGTTCGGAGGCCAGGATGAGGCCGGTGCGGGCGGGCGGGCGTGCCGTTGGGCGAAGGTCTGGACGAAGAAGCCGAGGGCGCTCGCGACCACCGAGGTCACGGCGAGGGCCGACCAGACGGCGGCGCCGCGCGGTGGCTCGAGCTGTCCGGCGGCGGCCCCGATCCCGAGGCATACCAGGCCGCACACGGCTAGCTGCACCGCCAGCAGCGCGCCGGCGTCGTGCCGTGGCGCCGCGCGCGAGGTGACGAGGATGTGAGCCGCGAAGGCGGGGGCGCAGAGCAGCTCCAGCCCGTCCCCGTCGAGCCGAAGCTGGCCGCCGGTCCCGGACAGCAGATAGAGGCCGAGGGCCGACGCCAGCGCCGCGCCCCACGCCAGCCGGCTGATCCGCTCGGCGAGAAAGGCCGCCCCGAGCACCGGGGTCAGCACCACGAACAGCCCGGTGATGAAGCCGGCGTCCGACGCGCTCGTGCGCTCCAGCCCGAGGGTCTGGAAGACATAACCGGCGGTGAGGAACACCCCCATCAGCGCGCCCGCGCGAAGCCCGTCGCGGGAGAGGCGGCGCAGCCGCCGCCGGAACACGAGCGCCACCAGCAGCGCCGCAGAGGCAAAGCGGTAGCCGAGGAAGGCCATCGCCGGGACGTGGTCAAGCGCGTCGCGGACCATGACGAAGGTCAGGCCCCACACCGCGGCGATTCCGACGAGCCCGGCCTCGGCGGCGCGGCGACGGGCGGGCCCGCTCATCGCGGGCGGGGGCCCGACCGCAGCTGGCGCATCCGCTCCCGCCCGTACGGACACATTCGGAGCAGCGGGCACTCGCCGCAGCGCGGAGCGCGCGCGGTGCAGGTGCGCCGCCCATGGCGGATCAGCAGCACGTGTACGGCGTAGGCGTCCTCGGGCGCGGTGAGCCGCGCGAGGTCGTCGTGGGCCTCGTCGAAAGAGGCCCCCGGGCGTAGGAGGCCGAGACGCGTGGCCACGCGGTAGACGTGGGTGTCCACCGGGACGTCAGGGCGGCCGTAGGAGAAGAGCAGAACGCACGCCGCGGTCTTACGCCCCACCCCGGGCAGCGAGCAGAGGTCGGCGCGGGCGTCCTCGAGGGGCGCGGTCTCGAGCCAGGAGAGGTCGTCGTCGCCGAGCTCCCGGAGGATCGCCTGGATGCGGCGAGCCTTGGTCGGCCCGAGCCCGCCGGGGCGGATCGCCTCCTCCACGTCCGCGGTCTCGGCGTCGCGCACGTCGGCCCAGCTCGCAAAGCGCTCACGCAGGCGGGCATAGGCGATGTCGC
>DASQXU010000048.1:0-4521 GCA_035639555.1 Thermoleophilaceae bacterium | reverse complement strand
GACACCGGGCGCCGACCGCCGGTGACGGTCGCCCAGGCGCCGAGTTCGCTGCTCGGCCTCGACGGAAGCAGCAGGCGGCCAGCCCGTGAAAGGAGAAGCGTCGCCGCGGGCTCGGGCGGCGGTCCCTAGCGGCGCGCAGGGGCGGCACCTCTTCCCGGTCGGCGTCAGTGGCTCGCCACGCGCAGTGGCCGCCGGAGGCGGCCCGCCCCCCCGCACCGATCGTTCGGCATGATTCCGCGCCGAGCGAGAAGGGAGGCGAGGGAGGAACGATGGATAGCTGGGACATCGCCGGGCTCGACGTCGAGCCCCACCACCCCCAGGTCCTGCGCTCCGACGACGAGTCGCGGGTGATCGTGATCAACCTGCCGGCGGGCGAGCTGCTCCAGGAGCACCAGGTTCACGAGCGCGCCTACCTCGTCGTGGCGGCCGGAGAGGTGGAGGTCGAGAGCGATGGCGGTTCGACCTCCGGCGGACCCGGTTTCCTCGCCCATTTCCCGCCGAACGAGCGGCACGAGGTGCGCGCGAAGCGGGACGCGCGCATACTGCTGTTCCTCGCGCCCTGGCCCGGCGAGGGCCACCCGAGCCGCCGGGCGGGCTGAGCCGGTGAGCCGGCCGGCAGGCCGGCGGGCCCAGGTAACCTGCGGGCTTGATGGATCCGTCCCGCAAGCGCAGGGTGCGGCTAGTCGTCGCCCTGTCGGCCGCCCTGCTGCTGGGCACCGCGCTCGCGTACACGAGCTTCAACGCCTCGACCGACGCGAGGACGCCATCGCAGGTGCTCCACTCGGCCAAGCCAGGCCGCTCCTACCAGATCACCGGGAAGGTGGTCCCCGGCTCGATATCCCACGCGGGCTCCGAGCTGCGTTTCCGCATCCGCGACCGCACCGGCACCACCTCGGTGCCCGTCCGCTACAGCGGGCTCGTGCCCGACCCGTTCCGCGGTGGCCGCGAGGTGATCGTCTCGGGGCAGCTCCGGGACGGCACGTTCGTCGCCGAGCGCGACTCGCTCATCACGAAGTGCCCGTCGAAGTTCACGAAGAAGCCGACCTCGCGGTCGTCCTGACGTGGCCGGCGTAGGGACCGCCTGCCTCGGTGTCGCGCTTCTCACGGCCGTGTACGCCGCGGCGGCCGCGCTGTACGGCGTGCGCACCGGTCGGCGTGAGTTCGCCGTCTCGGCCCGCCGGGCGATCTACTGCCTCGCGGGCCTCTTGGCGCTCGCCATGGTCATCCTCGAGGCGGCCTTCGTGCGCTCCGACTTCTCGTTCGCGGTGGTGAGCGAGGCCTCCTCGACCGGGACCCCGGCCTTCTACAAGCTCACCGCCATGTGGTCGACCCAGGACGGGTCGCTGCTGCTCTGGGCGTTCCTGCTGTCGGTGTACGCGAGCGCGGTGCTGTTCCTGACCCGGCGCTCGCTGCGCGAGATCTCCCCCTACGCGACCGCCGTGCTAGCCGGCGTCGCCTTCTTCTTCCTCTTGCTCATGGTGGCCTGGGAGAACCCGTTCTCGACGGTCTCGCCGGCGCCGGTCGAGGGCAACGGGCTGAACCCGCTGCTGCGCCACCCGGCGATGATGGTCCACCCGCCGCTGCTCTACTCGGGCTACGTCGGGTTCTCGGTGCCGTTCGCGTTCGCAATCGGCGCGCTCATCACCCGGCGCACGGGCGCGGACTGGATCAGGGCGACCCGGCGGTTCACGCTGGTCGCCTGGACCTTCCTGGGGACCGGCATCCTCCTCGGCGCGCTGTGGTCGTACACCGAGCTCGGCTGGGGCGGCTACTGGGCCTGGGACCCGGTCGAGAACGCCTCGCTCATGCCCTGGCTGGTCGGTACCGCCTTCCTGCACTCGATCATGGTCCAGGAGAAGCGCGGGATGCTGAAGGTCTGGAACGCCTCGCTCGTCATCGGCACCTTCGTGCTCGCGCTGCTCGGCACCTTCCTGGTCCGCTCGGGCGTCCTCGACTCGATCCACGCCTTCGGCGCATCCACGATCGGCGAGCAGTTCCTGATCTTCATTGCGATCGTGGCCGCCGGCTCGGTGGCCCTCCTGTTGAGCCGCCTCCCCGACCTGCGCTCGGAGGCGCGGCTCGACTCGCTGCTCTCGCGCGAGGCCTTCTTCCTGCTCAACAACCTCGTCCTGGTCGGCCTCTGCCTGGTGATCTTCTGGGGCACGTTCTTCCCGCTGATCTCGGAGGCGGTGACCGGCCAGAAGGCCAGCGTCGGGCCGCCGTGGTTCGACCGGCTCACCACCCCGCTGGCCCTCGTGCTCGTGCTCTTGAGCGGGATCGGGCCGGTGCTCGCGTGGCGGCGGGTGAGCTGGCGGGGGCTGCGCCGCGTGCTCGCCGTGCCGACGGCGGTGGCGGTGGGCGCGCTGGCCGGGTTGCTCCTGCTCACCGACGCCGCCTCGAGCCCCGGCTCGCTCGTGATGTTCTGCCTGACCGCGTTGGTGATCGCGGTGGTGGCCCAGGAGCTCGGTCGGGGCGCGGCCGCGCGGCGGGTCATGACCGGAGAGGCCTGGCCGCGGGCGCTCGCTCGCCTGGTCGGCCGCAACCGCCGCCGCTATGGCGGTTACCTCGTGCACGCCGGGATCGCCGTGCTGTTCCTGGGGGTGGCCGGGTCCTCGGCGTTCATGCACCAGCGCGACGTGCGCCTCTCGTCCGGTCAGAGCGCCCGGGTCGGTCCCTACACCGTCACGTACCGGGCTCCGACCGCCGCCGTTCTCAACGACCGCGCCGGGACCGGAGCCCCGGTGAGCCTTGGGGCGGTGCTCGACGTCCGCCGCGGCAAGCAGCGGTTCGCTCTGCGCCCCTCTCGCAACTTCTACGAGGCCCAGGGCGCCGGCTCGGGGCCGATCGCGCGCTTCTTCGAGGGAGACGCCAACAGCGAGGTCGATGTGAGCTGGGGCCTGCGGCGCAACTTCTGGACCGCGATTCGCCCCGACGTGAGCTCGCTCGACGGGATCGTGTCCGCGCTCGACCGGCGGCTGCCGCGCGCGACGCCGATCCAGCAACTTCGGGCCCTGGCCGCGCTGACCACGATCTACCGCCGCGACCCGCCGCCGGCGTCGTTCCGCTTCGTCGACTCGCCGCTCGTGGTGTGGATATGGATCGGCGGGGCGATCGCGCTGCTCGGCGCGGCGATCGCCGCCTGGCCCGCGCCCGAGGCGCGCCTGCGCCGGGTCACGAGCATCTACGCCGCCCGCCTGGGCCGCGAGCTCTCGCGGGCCTGAGCCGGCGCGGCGGTCGTGGAGGTGGCCATCGCCGCGATCGTGCTGGCGCTCGTGGTCCTCGTGGTGATCGTCGGGCCGCTGCGGCGGGGGAGCGAGGTGGAGCGCCGTGAGCAGGCCCGCCGGCAGGAGCTCGAGGCGGCCAAGGAGGCCAAGTACCGCGAGATCCGCGACGCCGAGCTCGACCGCGAGATGGGCAAGCTCTCCCAGCGGGATTGGCGGGCCGTCGACCGGGAGCTGCGCGCCGAGGCGATCGCGATCCTGCGCGAGCTCGACGCCCTCGAGGGTCGGGACGCCGGCCGCGAGGGGACCGGCGGCCCCCTGGCCGGCTAGGCCAGCTAGGCTAGGCGGCGATGGAAGCGCTCCTGAGCGGCGTGCAGATCATCTTCGCGGTCGTCCTGATCGCCTTGGTGCTGATGCACTCGGGCAAGGACTCCGGGCTCTCCGGCGCCTTCGGCGTGGGCACCGGCGCGGGGCCGTTCGGAGGCGGCTCCCTCGTGGAGCGGAACCTCAACCGCTGGACGATCGTCTTCGCCATCCTGTTCGTGGCGAACGTGATCGCGCTCCTCAAGGTCTGAGCCCCCCGCCCGCCTACCGCGTCGCGTTCCTCGACTGGCTGGCCTGCGCCGCGCGCGGCGCCCGCGAGCCGGCCGCCGGCGCCGCCCGCCGCGCCGGCGACGGGCTGCTGGAGCGGGTGCTCACGGCAGCGACCGCAGGCCACGTGCTCGACTTCGACGACACCTACCTGCCGGGCCTCGCCCACCTGAGCGCGCCGACCGCGCCGGCCGCGTTGGTGCTCGGCGCGGAGCTGGGCAAGGGCGTGGGTGCGGTCCTCCGCGCCTACGCGGAGGGCTTCGAGGCGATGGGCGCGGTGGCGGCCGCGAGCCACCCCGCCCTCTACGAGCGGGGCTGGCACCCGACCGCGGTCTGCGGGCCGGTCGGCTCCGCGACCGCCGCCGCGCGCCTGCTCGGACTCAACACGGAGCGAACCCGCGCCGCGGTGGGCCTCTCGCTACTCGGGGCCGGCGGCCTGCGGGCGGCGTTCGGAACCGACGGCAAGTCGCTCCAGGTGGGGATGGCTGCCGCCGGGGGCGTGCGCGCCGCGCAGCTCGCCGCCGCCGGCGCCGAGCTGCCCGCCGACGTGGCCCGGGCCCCGGCCGGGTTCGAGGACGCGTTCGGCGGCCGGTTCGCCGAGCCGGGGGCGCGGGGGGCGATCGAGCTCAACTGGATCAAGGCTTGGCCCTGCTGCCTTCAGACCCACGGCGCGATCGAGGCCGCCGACCGGGCGAGGGCGACCGGGGTC